>JAGOIB010000050.1 GCA_017995875.1 Saprospiraceae bacterium | reverse complement strand
TCCCTGACCAGTTTGTTATCCTCAAATACAACTATACGAATATCCATAATGACCCCTTTCAGCGCTGGTTATTACCAATGATTTGGTAATCTCACTTTCCGGAATCTAAGGTAGCTATTCTGAAATGGAGGATGCTATACCCCAATAGGTGATTTTTCTCTATTATCTGGTGATCCGTGATCGAGTGATCTGTGATCGGGTGAACCGTGATCAGTTTGCCGGAAATCGGATGATAAATACTTAGTATTAGATTATCTGTGATCAGTAACCTGTCAACAAACACGTTGTTGCCTTTGTTAGAGTTTGCTCCAACAAAATGAGCTGCAGGAGCAAACTCCTGCAACGGCTAATCTTAGAGAGCACACACCCCTACACCCACACCCACACCCACACCCACACCTCTCACGTTCTTACGTTCTCACGTTCTTACGTTCTTACGTTCTCACGTTCCTTTGGTCGCCGAAGCCTTTGAATGTGAATGAAATTCCATTCAAAGTGCGAAGGAGACTCACGCTCTCACAGAATACATATCACCGAATACTGAATACCGCTCACCGATCAACCTGGTATGTCATCACTCCCCGCACCACTCATATCAATCTCCCCAAACTTATCCGGCCCACCTGACAATATTTCGTCAGAAGCATGCTCAGCATATTTAAAGAAATTGCGGTGGAACGCCTGCGCAAGGATGATAGCTTTTTCCTTGTACGCATCAGCATCTTTCCAGGTCTGAACTGGATTGAGTATGTTCTGATCAGTGATATCAGGACAAGACATTGGCATAGCCAGGTTAAATACTTCATGCGTCTTATAGCGAACATGATGCAGGTTGCCTTCGAGTGCTGCCGTTATCATTGCCCGCGTATTGGAAAGTTTAATACGACTTCCAACACCATAAGGTCCTCCTGACCAACCAGTATTAACGAGCCACACATTCACTTTGTGACGACGCATCATATCGCCCAGCATCGATGCATACTTTGTAGGATGTAATGGAAGAAATGGAGCACCAAAACATGCAGAGAATGTAGCCTGTGGTTCTGTGACACCAGCTTCGGTGCCTGCAACTTTAGCAGTATAGCCTGAGATAAAATGATACATCGCCTGCGCGGGTGTCAACTTACTGATCGGAGGTAATACACCGAAAGCATCCGCTGTAAGGAAGAAAATATTTCGTGGATGTCCTGCGAGTGAATCCGGCATTACATTTTGAATATGATACAATGGATACGAAACCCTGGTGTTTTCAGTGACAGATATATTAGCGTAATCCACTGTTCTTGTGCCAGGATAAAAACGGATGTTTTCCAGCAACGCACCATGTTTGATGGCCCTGAAGATATCCGGTTCTTTTTCCTCTGTCAGGTCTACACATTTTGCATAACAACCTCCTTCAAAATTGAATACCCCTTCTTCGGACCATCCATGCTCATCATCACCAATCAGTAACCGCTGCGGATCAGCACTCAATGTGGTTTTTCCGGTACCTGATAGTCCAAAGAATATGGCCGTATCGCCCTGCTTGCCCACATTGGCAGAACAATGCATCGATAGGGTAGTCTCATCATGCGGAAGGATATAATTCAATACACTGAAAATTCCCTTCTTGATTTCTCCCGTATAGCCGGTACCACCGATCAGGATAGCCCTGTCCGTAAAATTGATGATCGCAAAATTAGCCTGGCGAGTCCCGTGCTTTGCGGGATCTGCTTTATAACCCGGCGCGCACACTACGGTCCACTCCGGTGCGAAAGAATCTACTTCATTTCCCTGCAATCGAAGAAACATATTGTTGGCAAATAAGGCACTCCATGGATATTCTGCCATCACCCGGACATTGAGCCTGTAATTGTCATCAGAGCAAACATATCCGTCATGAATGTATGTGTCCTGCTGACGCATATAATCCAGGATCTCTTTTTTAAGGACCTGGTACTTCTCCTCCTCAAAGGGTTTATTGACAGCACCCCAATCAACACTGGCCGAAGTAATAGTGTCCTTGACGATATATCTGTCCTTCGGAGACCGGCCCGTAAACTTTCCGGTATCAATACACAGTGCCCCGGTGTCAGACAATACCCCCTGCCGCTTGAGGATCGAATCCTCAATCAGTTCCGCAGGCGTTTTCATGTAATGGACTTTGGCTGGATCAAGCGATAAGTGATCCAGGAAGTTGGATAGAAGTTTACTCATGATTTTTATTTATTGCCGGCGCAAAGATAAAAAGCATAGAGCATAGGGCATAGAGCATAGTGAAAGTTAGAAGTTAGAAGTTGTCTAGATTACGGATCAGGGGGAAATTGGATCGAATGATCAATGTACAACCGTGTCCCTGGTTCTACTTGAAATGAAATCACCGATTAATACACACTTTAAAGAGGAAGTTTTCGATAGGTTAGACATTCTTAATTGGCCAGGATCCAGGCATACTCAGATTCCCTAAAATAAATTTTGTTACTCTATGCTAAAAACTCTCTGCGGCTCTATGCTCTATGCCCTATGCTCTCTGCCTTTCGGCAAATGAATGGCAAACGTCGTCCCTTCGTTCAACTTAGAATGCTTGACAAAAATCTTCCCTTTGTGGTAGTTTTCGATGATACGCTTAGCAAGGCTAAGGCCGAGACCCCATCCTCTTGCTTTCGTCGTAAAACCAGGCTCAAAGACCACTTTGACTTTTGAAGGAGGTATGCCCTTGCCGGTATCGGAAATGTCGATTTCGATGTGATCATCAAAGGAATGGACGTCCCAGGCGATCGTGCCGGTGCCCTCTTCCAGTGCGTCAAGTGCATTGCGCATGATGTTTTCAATGACCCAATTGAAAAGCGGTGGATTGATGCCTACCGTCAAAGGGGCCGTATTTTCTGAAGGTTCTTCAAAAATTATTTTCCTTGAAGCACGCCTGCGGATATACGTTGTAATCTCCCGCATCTGTGCATAAATGTCTACCGGAGAAAGCGCAGGAGCAGAACCTATTTTACTAAACCGATCAGCTATCAAATCAAGTCGGTCCACATCATTCTGCATTTCTTTCAGTACCTCCAACTCTTCTGTATCGGTATTGGGTGAATCGCGAAGATGTTCTATCCAACCTATAATCGCACTGATAGGAGTACCCAGCTGGTGCGCGGTCTCCTTCGCCATGCCTACCCATACCCTGTTTTGCTCAGCACGACGGGCATTATTGACACTGATATAACCGATGGAAACAAAGGCGCCAAGAAGCAATAATTGTAAAAAGGGAAAGTACGTCAGCAATTCATGTAATCTTGAGTTCTGATAATACAGATATTGCTGTGAATCGGTAAGTATTGTAGGTTCAGGGCCTTTTCTTTTCAGGACCTTTAATTTTTCGCTCAGAAATACTTTGTTTGTATCAAGGTCCTCACCGAAGTTTTTAGCAATCAATACCTGGTCATCTTTATCGACTACCATGATAGGGATATCATTGTTAGCGATAATGATGTTTGTCGGTAACGTGAGATCAGCTTCAACATCTGCCGTCTCCGGGTCACTCTGATTATTGATGGTTTGGTATGCATCAAATAACAAGAGGGCTTTGTTGCGTTCCCCCTCGCGAAGGCGTTGTGCAAGATAGGTGGTATAGAAAAGTGAAATCAACAGGATGATCAATCCGGCAATAGCGAGATATATTTTCCAATATGATCGTTGACTGTTATGATCCATATCGTATCATCCTTTCCCCAAAAAAGCATTTACCCTGACCTGCGCATTGTGGCGGATATCTGCGTAGAAGAAATTGTAATCTGCAATATGATAATTTTTTGTGGTGAGCAGAAAACTTCCCGGAAACTTTGGCTTATTCACCCACAGAAGATCTTCATGAACACATGTCTCCACCAGACCAGGATACACCTTTTTGAAATCCTTCAGTACGCCTCCCAATTGAAACTCCTGCGTACACTCGGGTTGATTTTGACTCCAGGTGACCGGATTGGTCACGACGATATTCGAATCAGGAAAATGAAGCTTTTTAGGCACATACCCATTCCTGAAGGTACGCCAGGTGCAGAAACATCCGGTTTCTTCCGGATTTGTACATGGATGGATGGTTTTGAAATAATCAGATGGAACCGTCAATCCGGCAAGGTAGCCAACGACAAATTGATTTTGGAGAGGCTTACCATCCACAAATTCCCGCATCAATCTTTTGGCATGATAGGTCCCCTGGCTATGCGATGCTATAATGAATGGACGGCCATTATTAAAGTGTTGGAGATAATAGCTGAAGGCTGAACGCACATCCTGATAAGCCAGGTCCAATGCTTTTCCGGCATCTGATTTTTTATCCGTAAAAAAACAATTCAGATGCGCTTGCCGATAGCGTGGTGCATAGATTTTCCCGGCACCATTAAATACACTTGCCTGGTATCGGATCGGATATTGGTCAGTCTCCAGGTTCAGTTTTGTATCGTCAAGGCTTGCATTCCATTCATTTTCGCCATGCTTACCGGTATAGGTTGTTGGATGAATATAAAAGACATCAACCACTGCATCCGCTTGCACATCTTTCCATTCAGCCACAGGCACAGCATCGGCACTGTCTCTTTGAGTAGGCAGCGCTGCCCAATTCTTAAGATTGCTGTAATCAGGTGTGTCGGGTATGTTATTACCAAAAGTGCCCTTAGGAAGTGAAGCGCATGACGCAATCCCTATGCATATGCAGGCTATGGTAAAATACTGAAAAACAGTTCTGGTCATCAATCAGGTTCGAATCCAAGTATGATATTGAAATTGCCATACTCCGTCCACCTTGCACCACTGTTGAGTTTGGACTGATTATCCCATCCATAACCAAAATCAAATCCAAGTAGTCCAAACATCGGGAGGAATGCCCTGACACCAACACCGGCTGCACGCAACTGATTAAATGGATTGTAGTCCTGGCCATCCTTCCATGCATTACCACTGGTCAGGAAGAGAAGTCCAAAAATGGTTGAACTTGGATTTAAGGAGAGTGGGTAGCGCAATTCAACTGTAAATTTATTATAGATGGTCGCACCTCCATTTGAGTTAGCCTGTATATCCCCCAACTCATATCCTCTGAGCGAAATAATGTCCTTTCCAGTGATACCAAATTGTTGTGTACTCAAACCATCACCACCCACTTCGAAACGCTCAAATGGAGGCGCTCCGATGTCTGGATTGTAATAGCCAAGGAATCCCATCTTAGCCGCCGTTTTCAACACGAGTTTACCGACCAGGGGCGCATACCATTCGGCTGCAATATCCCATTTGTGGTATTCAACATATTGGTAGGTACTCTGGGGGCTGTCCATATCATATGAACGGCCAAACAAAGTGGTGTATGGCAAAGTAGCTTGTACAGTCAGACTGATGAGCGTACCGGACCTAGGGAAGTTAGGTTCATTGATCGTTGACCTGGCAATGGTTTGCTGGATAGAAAAGTTTTTAAACAACCCATTTTCAATGGGGTTACCATTCTTATCGACAAAATCTCCTGTCCTGTAATCCTGAAGTTTCAGAAACTCAATATTCAGTGTGGTGTTGGAAATAAAATTATCATCAGGCCATTTCATCCGGGATCCTAATCCCACAAAAGCTCTTGATATGTTTAGTTTACCTCCCTGGTAATATGTCTGGTCCACATTGGTGATCACCCCTCCGACCGTAAGTGAGTTTGGTCTCTTTCCACCTAGCCATGGTTCCGTCAGTGAGAAATTATAGGATTGGAAAAAATCACCATTGGTCTGGATACGAACAGACAATCGCTGTCCATCTCCCTGTGGAAGCGGACTCCACGATTCCCTGTTGAAAAGATTACGAAGGGAAAAGTTATTGAATGTTACCCCGAGGGTTCCAATGATTTTACTTCTGCCAAATCCACCCCAACCTGCACTCAACTCCAACTGATCAGAAGGTTTTTCTTCTACTTCATAGATGATATCCACAGTACCGTTGGCCTGGTCGACCGGCGTTTGAATACCCAGGTTTTCAGGATTGAAATAACCGAGAGCGATGATCTGGCGCTGCGAACGGATGATATCTGATCGACTGAATTTTTGCCCTGGCTGTGTACGTAGTTCGCGACGGATGACATGTTCGTGTGTCCTTGTATTTCCCTTGATGATGACTTCGTCAATGGTGGCTTGCGGGCCTTCGAATATCCGCATTTCAAGATCGATCACACTGTCCCTGACAGCAATTTCTGTTGGTTCGACATTGAAAAACAAATAGCCATCATCCATATAGAGTGAACTCACGTCACGGCCATCAATACTAAACCGTAATCGTGTATCCAGTAATTCTTCGTTATATATTTCTCCTTTACGGATACCGAGTATCCTGGACAGTTGCTCATTGCCATAGACGGTATTACCCTTCCATGTGATATCGCCAAAAAAATATTTCTGGCCTTCATAGATCTTGATCACCATTTGAATCTGCCCTTCGGCATTACGCCACATCGAATCACCGATGATATGTGCATCACGATAGCCAAGGGCGTGATAATGGGCGATGATCGCTTTTTTATCTTTTTCAAAATCAGTAGCAACAAATTTTGATTTCTTGAGGAGATTGGCTTTCATCTTTGTCTCCTTCATGTACTTCTTCAGCTCAGCTTCTGATATCTCATTGCATCCGTCACAAGCGATATGTTCAATTTTGATTTTATCTTTTGGGTCGATGTCAAAGACAAGATTGACGGCATTGGCACGTCCACCGACTTCTTCTTCACGCACATTGACCACGACATCAAAATATCCTTTTTCGACATAATATTTTTTAAGGGCATTTTTGGCATTCATCTGGTTGGCAGTGCCTGCAACCTGGCCCTTGATCAGGAAAGGATTGACGACATCATTGAGATCATCATGCACGCTTTGGGGCACTCCTCTGTACGACCATCCTGATAGTCGGGATTGTTCTCTGAGCCGGATAGAGAGAAAGATGATATTCCCGATCCGTTTATCCTGTGTGATCTGGACGTCATCGAAAAGGCGCAGCTTCCACAAATTGCGCATAGCCCTAGTGATTTCTGTTCCGGGGATCTTGATGACTTGTCCTACTTTGAGGCCCGCGACGGATTTGATAGCATTGGGATCGCTGAAGAAAACACCAACTACTTCGATGCCTCCTATTTCCAGTTCTTCAACCTCACCATATTCAACGGGGGTTGTATTCTGTGCATAGAGGGAAGTTGGAGCCCACACCAAAGAGGAAAGGAAAAAGATAATAAGGGAACGGTAAATCAAACTCTTCATGTGGGTGTACAAATTATCTGGGACAGAAACGTATTGTATAGGTAGTGTGTTGTTTGAGCGGGGCTTAGTGCGTGAGTTGTTCACTGATTCTGCCAAACCGGCGCTCCCTGTGCTGGAAGTCAACAATGGCAGCATAGAAATCTTCTCTTTCAAAATCAGGCCAGTACACATCTGAAAAATAAAGTTCTGTGTATGCAATCTGCCATAAAAGGAAGTTGCTGATACGATGCTCTCCGCTTGTCCTGATCAGGAGTTCCGGATCGGGCATATCAGCTGTAGCAAGTAAGGAGCTCACCATTGATTCATTGATCTCCTCAGGTTTGAGATTGCCTTGTGAGGCCAGTAATGTCGCTTTGCGCATTGCTTCGGTTATTTCCCATCTAGACGAATAATTTAGGGCCAGGGTGAGGGTCATCCGGGTATTATTTTTTGTTTTTTCAATGCCTTCGAGCAAAGCCTTCCTGGTCAGGGGGGGAAGACGATCTATATCTCCTATCACACCAAGCCGGATCTGGTTTTTATTCATGGTCTCCAGTTCTTCGCGGATCGTACTGACCAGAATATCCATCAGGGCATTGACTTCCATGGGCGGCCTGTTCCAGTTTTCGGTCGAAAAGGCATATAGCGTTAGATAAGGCACGCCAATTTCAGCCGCAGCTTCGGTAATTTCACGTACGGCTTTGACGCCATTCCTATGGCCGAAAATCCTCGGTTTGCCGTGTTCTTTAGCCCAGCGTCCATTGCCATCCATGATCACCGCAACATGTTGAGGCAACCTCGTGGTATCGATCTTTTCTTTCGCAGTACCCATCAGGGTGCCAAAAGTACGGATTTCCAATGGGTTAACTTATGGAGTAGTCCTATTGAAATGTCAATAATTGTTAAAAACGCATAGAAAGCCTTCTTCAAAAAAAAACCGCTGCCGAATATTAATGCCGGCAACGGTTTTATCTTTAAAAGCTTGAATGACAATTCGTTAGAAAGTAGGGTAGGTCTAACTTTTTAAAAATTGAGTGCCATCAGGCGGGAATCCCAGGTTTGGTTGATTAAAACTTTAATGTCAGGCCGGCTCCGAAACTACTGTTTTTGACATCACTCAAATCCTGTGAATCGGAGATGTCGCTCAAGCCTGCCATGTAGCGGATATCGACTTCGAAAGTACCTAATCCGACACCCAGGCCTAAATGACCGCTATATTCAACCGCATCCAGGTAATCAGCAGCATCCCAGGTTTCAGTGCCATCACTTATTTCCCCGCTCAAAAGGTAGCCAATACTTGGTCCGGCAAAAGCAAATATTCTAAGCGAACCACCGAAATTGACACGAAGCAGTAAAGGAAGTTCAAGGTAATTTAAGGTGCTGATGATTTCGTCCGTACTGTTTACATCGGCAATTTTGTAACCTTTTTGCAACCAATGAAGTTCAGGTTGGACCATAAAGAAACCTCCACCAATCGGGAAGGCTGCCAGAATAGCAAGGTCGCCGCCGAATTTTGATTCAGGATCTTCTGCCGGGTTGCTACTTTCAAAATCAGTTTTCGAAATAATTCCTCCGGCACGGATTCCAAAACGGGTATGCGAGTTGAAACCGTCTTTCTTTTCCTTTTCAGGTTTTGGAGCAGGAGGCGCGGCTGGAGCGGCAGCAGGAGCAGGGGTTACCATTGTTGTGTCTTGTGCCTCAATGCTGATTATACTACTCATCATAAAGATGACAAGTGCGGTCAGTTTGATAGTTTGTGTTGTTTTCATTTTCCAATAGTTTTGAATGTATTGTAAATATACCGATTATTTGAAAGGAAGGCTTTAAGCAATACACGCCAAAGAAGAATCCGCTATGGCCATTTTGAGCCGATAGCGGATTTCTGAAACAATCTTTATGAAAATGAAGGCCTGAAAGACCTGGTCAATTTTGTTAGAATTTGTATGTTAAGCCGGCACCAAAAGCGCTGTTTTTAATGTCATTTACATTTCCATCAGCAGCAGAGACATCGCTCAAGCCAGCCATATAACGTACATCAATTTCAAATCTACCAAGGCCAATCCCGGCACCTAAATGTAATCCGAACTCAATGTCTTCAAAGTCATCTTTTGTAATGGCAATATTATCAGAATTGACGTCCAGCAGATAGCCGGCACTAGGTCCTGCAAATGCAAATAATTTCAACGAACCTCCAAAATTAACGCGGAGTAAGAGTGGCAATTCAAGATAGTTCATAGTGGTAGACAAATCATCACCCAGATCACTGAAAGTGGATCCTTTCTGCATCCAATGGAGTTCAGGCTGTAGTGCGAGAAAACCATCACCAATTGGCAGTGTATACATGATGGCAATGTCTGCTCCAAATTTGGATTCAGGATCATCAGAGAGATTACCTTCATCATATGTCTGTTTTGAAATAACACCTCCTGCACGAATGCCAAAACGACCTTCTGAATTGTAAGATGCATCACTGGTGGAGTCCTGTGACTGAATGTTTGAAATGCTCATCACGACGATGATCATCAATGCGGATAATTTAAAAGTAAGTGCTTTGTACATAATTGTTTTATTTTATAAAGGTTTCATAAATGTACAGAATAATACGAATCATGAAATCATTTGATGTCAAAACAACTCAAAATACAAGTGTCACACCGGCACCTAATGAAGTATTGGTGATTTCAATATCACTGTTACTGTCATCAAAAATGTCAGTAAGACCGAATATGTAACGCAAATCGACTTTGATGGGTCCCAGGCCTATTCCACCACCCACATGCGCACCCCATTCTGTTCTTTTGTAAAAATCAAGATCAATATCATTGGTATGTCCATCCATGTCTTTGTCAGTACCATCAAGAAGATAGCCAACGCTTGGTCCAGCAAAAAGAAAGAAACTGGTGCCTTCCCCAAAATTGAGCTTAATGAGCAGCGGTATTTCGAGATAATTAAACGTCCTGGAGACTTCCCCAACCGTGCCATTCAGGTCTTCAATTTTGCCTCCTTTCTGCAACCAATGAAATTCAGGGCTGATAGACATGATGCCAATCGGAAAATCAGCAATAAGGGCAATGTCAGCCCCTAGTTTTGATTTATAATCCTCCGTGATATTACCATCCTGCACATTCTGCTTTGAACTCATCACACCTGCCCTGATGCCAATGGTAGATTGGGCTATGATGGTACTCCCGGGAAATAACAAGAGTACAAACAGGCCTCCTTTCAAATAAGACATTGCTTTCATGATGTATTGATATTTAGTGGAGGGGGAGGATGTAAATGTAAAACGAATTAATGGCCGGTTGCATTGTATGTATTGCCTTACAGCAAATATCCTGCCTTAAACACACAAATTCAAGTCGATGTATCTTGCACAACGATGACGCACAATTCTGGTTCCATCATATCATCCTGGATCAACACACATAGATATCAGGTTTTTTTTGGCTTGATCCTTTTGGGGTACAGCCTTAATCTGTTTATTGATGTGATGGAGATTGATGCTGCCCAGTATGCTGCTATTTCAAGAGAAATGACGGAGACCGGTGAGTACCTCCATGTATATCACCGTGGACAGGATTACCTGGATAAGCCACCATTGTTGTTTTGGATGGCTTCTGCCAGTATCGGGATGTTTGGCAACACAAGCTTTGCCTATAAATTATTTCCATGCTTGATTTTGATCCTCGGATTATGGGCAACGTATCGGTTTGCTGCTTTATGGTACGACCAGCGCACAGGAGTCATTGCTTCACTGTTGCTCGGCTCAACCCAGGCATTTCACCTGATGTCCAATGATGTAAGGACGGACGGAATATTGACCTCCTTTGTTATCCTTTCCGTTTGGCTTTTATCAGTATATCTAAAAGAGAAAAAGTTAGCCTTTCTCTGCCTTGCTGGTTTTACGTTGGGATGCGCCATGTTGGCCAAAGGCCCTTTGGGTTTGTTTATTCCGGCATTGGCTTTCGGCGGACATCTGTTCATCACCCGACAATGGAAAGCAATATTTAATCCCGCCTGGTTAATACTTCTCCCCCTTATAGCAATAGTATTAACACCTATGTGTTATGGTCTGTACACACAGTTTGACCTTCATCCTGAAAAGGAAGTCTATGGCCTGAAAGGACCATCGGGACTTGGATTTTATTTCTGGACCCAAAGCTTTGGCAGGATCACCGGGGATCTTGCATGGTCAAACAATACACCATGGTATTATTTTATACAAAGCATACTGTGGGACATGCAGCCTTGGATAGTACTTTTTATCGCTGCCTTCTGGAACAAGCTAAAAGCACTCTTTGCGTACAAGGAAAAGTTTTCTTCTGTTCCGGAATGGATTACGATGAGTGGCTTTGTACTCCCTTTTATAGCACTATCTTTTTCAAGGTACAAACTGCCACATTATATTTTCCCACTTTTTCCTTTTGCGGCTGTGATGATTTCATCCTACCTGGTGAGCTATGCAAAACAGTTGCCGAAATGGATGGAGATGTTACAACTTGTGATCATCCATGGATTATTGCTGGCTTCGCTCTTAATGATGTTTTGGGTATTTCCTGTACATAACGCATGGTTGCCTGCTTTATGGGTTATCTTTTACGCATTCGTTTGGTGGTGGAGAATGAACGCAATTGATGATACAGACCGTTACGTACTTCCATCCTTGATGGGAGTGTTCATTTTTCAATTGGTGTTGAGTTTACATTTTTACCCTCATCTCTTAAAATATCAGGCTTCAAGCCAGGCAGGAAAATTCATTGCCCAGCATCAGTCGCAAAGTGTCTACTGGCATGATAAGTACGGATTTGCACTTGATTATTATAGTGACAGGATCATTCCCAATGCATATGGTCCTCCTGTTGATGTGCTACCTCTTGGAACATGGATTTATGTTTCGGATGCAGCGGTTGCCACTATGCCTCCACACAAGGACATTAAAGTGTTTGATGATTTCAAGGTTTCAAATCTCAACGCAAAGTTTTTAAACCCGAAAACAAGACCAGAGAAAGTGAAGAAGATGTATTTGATAGAGCTGGTGGAAAGAAATTAATTTACCAATTGACGATTGACGATTCGTTTTTACCCCTAAATCCCCTAAAAGGGGACTTGACATTTGCGATTCACGATTTCTCAATTGCTGATCACTGATCACAGATCACCGATTACAGATTACTGCTAACTGAATACTATCTTTAACGCATGACAAACCGTTACATTCATCATCCATGGCATGGAGTTGACATAGGAGCTAAAGCTCCTGATATTGTGACTACCTATATTGAGATCACGCCATCGGATACAGTCAAATACGAGATTGATAAAGCCAGTGGTATTCTGAAGGTGGATCGACCACAATTATATTCCAATGTGGTACCGGCGCTCTATGGATTTATACCACAGACCTATTGTCATGATGAGGTAGCGGCCTTGTGCATGGCCCAGACAGGTCTCACAGGTATTGAAGGAGATGGGGATCCGCTGGATATATTAGTTCTCACCGAACATCGAATCGCCCAGGGAAATATTCTTGTACAAGCAATCCCAATAGGTGGCTTCCGTATGATTGACAAAAACCAGGCAGATGATAAAATCATAGCAGTGCTGCAACAAGACAGCATGTATGCACACTTTCATGACATCTCAGAACTGCCGGAAGGAATAGTCAACAGGATAAAACATTATTTTCTCACCTATAAGCGATCCCCCGAGGGTACCCAACCTGTTGAAATCCCTCAGATCTATGGTAGAGAAGAAGCCTTGCAGGTCATCAATGCATCAAGAAGGGATTACAGTAACCACTTTCCAGTCCAATAATATTGATATGTTCCCCGGTTTAAAAGCCGGGGCAATTCAATTTATTACTCACAACTCACAGTTGACAACTCACAAATTCCACGGCTTGAAAGCCGTGGCAATTCAATTATTTTTCCTTTTAAACGGCTAGCAGCCAACAGCTAACTTCT
>JAGOIB010000185.1 GCA_017995875.1 Saprospiraceae bacterium | reverse complement strand
GGATCGCGGCTGGTTTTTGTTTCCCAGGCCCAGCCATAATCAAGCTTGAGATAGTAACCAAATACCATGGTACGTGCTCCTATACCATAACCGATGATCAGCGGATTGCGATAATAATTGACAATCACTTCTACAGTAGGCGGGTTGGTGAGCACAACAGTATTTAATGGATTGCCGGATCCGAATGGACTCGGGCCATGCCACGCAGTACCTGCATCTATAAATGGGACCAACTGGATATTGCGGATAAAAGATGAACGGATTTTTTGCCTTGACAAATATTGAAACACGGGTATTCTCAGTTCAGCATTAGCTAAAACAACACTGCTGCCGTTCCTGGCATTGTATTTAAACCCGCGCATATTGGCGGCAAGCGCTGTGTAGGCAAAATTGATATCATTTGGTACAGCTACACTGTTATCATAGGCAGGAAACAACCAGTTTTCAACACCACCGAGATAATACAGGATGCGTTCCGATCCAAATGATGAAGCGGCAGTCAGGCGAGCAGCAAAAATACTTCGGCGATCAAGAGATACATAGTGTCTCGCATCCAAGCCGAGTACCGTCATAAATCCTTTGTTGAACTGAAACTTCTTATCCGATTCAAACAAATTGAGATCAAATTTCTTTACGACTTCAACTGATGTCTTGATACGTGTACCTGTTCGTGTGTTGATATCCAGCAATCGGGTGTTGTCATATACCCATTCGAGTTTTAACCCAATACGTTGGGCATCATCTGTAGGAGTGTCAAGTGTTTGTTTGTCGGTTGACAAAGCAATGGTCCTGTCATTGCGTAATGTCGTGGACATGCGCACACTGTTGTAAGTATCAAAAGGATAACTCCATTTACCGAGTGCGAGGAAACTAACATATTGATTCTTATGCGATGGATCATTGTCTGTGGGATCAGACTCCGTCACCGCTTTTCTGTACACTGCAAATTCCTTATCCACTCTACGTTTACGATTATCAAAAACAAGAAAATATTCGGATCCGTTGAAAGAAGTTGGAAAACGCGCACCACCGGTAATAACATAATCTTCGAGAAGATCCTTGACACTGGCTTTGCACAATATGCCTAACTGGGAAGGTTCAAATTCACGTTTTTGACCGGCATAACTATCAAGCCCGCCAAAAAGCAAATCATTGTCCATCGTGATATTGAAATAATCCAGCTTAAACTTGAGACGGGATGCAATGATTCTTGTCCTGATAAATGGAGTAAGGTCGCCAGGTGAATATTCCGGATTGTCGGGTCTGGTGGGTTGTATGATGGTTGGTATAGAGGTAGAAGGCGCAGATTCTTCTACGGATGGTTTGGGAGTTTCTTTTATGACAGGCTCAGTTTTCACTACCGGAAAAGGCGTTTGAAAAAAGTACTTTGGATCAAGGTCTTCTTCTTGCTTTACTTTTTCCTGCACATTGGTTTTCTCGGAAAGTTTGGCGAGGAGTTCATTGGCTGATTCCCTCGAAATCGGGGATGTGTTTTCACTGACATCGGATGAATCCATTCGGCTGATATGGAAATAAGGTTTGTCATATTTTTGCAGCCAGTCAATGATCACCGGACTTCCGGGGACAACTTCATGAAGAATGATATCCCTGTCATATTCAGTGTAAAGCATGGATACGGGAGGATCATCAAGTAACCTGCTTACCTGGACACGCTGCCAACGTCCGGAGAAATCTGCAAGACACACCAGGGTCTCCTTATCAGACAGCCTTGCTTTTCGTTCACTGGCATCAGGACTGAACGTCAATCTTCGCAAGGAACTTTTTGAACCAGCATAATCAAGCAGGTACAAATCAGAAGGGCCGATAGGAAGAATAGAATCCAGTTGCATCTTGCGCATGGTTTCATTCGGCCTGTTGGAAGAGAAGAGAATATACCTTTTCTGATCCAGGGTGATCACAGAAGCATCCATGTCATCGTAGAAATCTTCAGTGATGCGGAGGCTTTGTCTTGTCTTTGGAATATATAAGTAAAGATCGGAGAAGCCATCCGTCGTAGCGGAAAATGCTAATGTATCAGAAGACCAGTAATCCATTTCGTAAACCCGATGATATTCCGGTCCTAATTTATCTGTAATGCTTTGGCTCTGTTCAAAATCAATCTTCATCAATGACACCACATCTTTTCGTTCATACACGATACTGAGTTCATTGCCATCCGGCCGCCATGCTATCACCGGATAATTGAGATCGGTCTCCTGTTCATAATTACGAATACCGTATCTGTACAAGACTTTCTTCTCACCGGATTCCATATCGTAAAGCATCACACGCACACGTCCATTATCATGAATCGTATAGGCGAGTTTTTTACTATCAGGACTGAGCCTCATACGTCCGAGGGGAAGCGGATGTTTAGCATTAGTCAGTTGCAGGTCATTGCTAAATGGTTTCGTTGCAGTCTGTGCGGATGCCAGAAATCGTTTTTCATAGTAATCCTTCCATAGTACCGCAAGTTCTTTGGAATTGATACCGAGTACATACAGGAGACCGTTTTCAAGACTACGATTGATCCTTGTGAGATATAGGATGTTGGAGATCGAAGCATGGCCGTATGTATTGGCGAGATAATTCCACATCGAATGACCTGCAAGACGTGGATCCATTTTCGTCAGGCGGCTGAAATCTTTTTTCTTGTTTTTGGGATTGGTAAAATAATCATTGAGCCTGCTGTCGATTTCGGGGCTCCATGTATCGCCTACGTAGGAGATGAGCCCTTCCTGAAACCAATCCGGTAAGTTGAGTAAAACTGCATTTTGAACAACCTCCTGAAGATTGTTGCCGTGTAGCATTGAATTGATGTAGACTTCAGCAATGCCTTCGCGGAGTTGTTTGCGAAGCGCGTTATGATCACCGTTGAAATAGAGGAAGATTTTATTTTCAATCACTTTGGTGATGCCCCCTTTGCCGACAAACTGCTCTTCGATGCCAAGGTTGCTTTGCTTCATATCGGTCAGATCGATATAGATGATGAGCTCGATCTTGTCATTCATCTTGTGCTCAAGGATATTCTGGATCGAAGGATTGTCCAGTTCTGCCAGCTGGACGACAGTATGGGCTATTTCCCGGCCCTTGCCATACCAGTAGGTGATGAAATTGGGGCTTTCGTACATGTCCCAGACGTCAAAATCGTCGTGGTACTGGATCCGGTTTTTACCAAACTCCGTAGTCACGTTCTGGCCTTGCAGCCACAGTGCCTGCAGTATGAAGAATAGTATTACTGGTAAGATCCTGCCCATGATCCCTCTATAACGTCGAAATTGAGGTAAAATATAGGGGTTTTTGGGGAAACGGGAAAAGAGATGCCAGAAGTCAGATGCCAGATGCCAGATATTGGGGTCTGGGGACAATTCGTTTTTGTAGGGTCGTGTTGCACCCGACCTACAAAACGAATTGGGTGCGTAAGGGCGTGAGAACGTGAGAACGTGAGAGGTGTGGGTGAGGGAGTGGGTTTGATTTTTACTTGCCAGTTACAAACTGTCTATTAATGATCATTCTAGTGGTACCATAAAGAGGTATATTGATTTTAAGTACATACTTAAAATAGCGA
>JAGOIB010000184.1 GCA_017995875.1 Saprospiraceae bacterium | reverse complement strand
GCAAATGCGTAACTTCAACGCATGACCTTTAAGGAAATTCTTGAACAGATTAACAGTGCACCTACCTCTAATGACCCCGGGAACCTGATTGAATTGGTCGCAGCGACAGGTATCCATCTTTCTGATCATTGTGAACAAACCGAAGAAAAACTAAGGGAACTTACCAGACACTTACAAGATCAACCTGAACTCGCCAGGACTTTGCGCTCCTATTTAATAAGCCTTTATACAAATTATACAGCCTTTTCATTGTACACGGATGCCGGTATATTGCCGGGGCATGGTATTTTTTCAGAAGCATATAAGCGATTAAAGTATAAGATTCTTCCCCCACTACAGGATGTAACACAGACACAATATCTGATCAGCCGGGTATTTTATAACAGGAATGACTATCAGCACATCCTGGACATCGAAGAGTCGGTTTGGCTTGAATTGTTCGATGCGATTGCGATCGTACCGGATGTATTGCACTGGCAGGAACAAAATCTCAATCAGATGCTCAATGCGTTGATGGTATTGTCACAACGTATTACCGCTATTGGTCTTGAACCTGAAGTGGTCAGCAAGCTTCCTGAGATGGATGATCTGCAATCTCCATTTTTTGGTTTGAACAGAGAGGTTCAGGATTATGTTGATCGCTTCAAGCAGGAAGTAGACTATAGTGCCACCAATGAGGAAGATTATCAGCACATCCTGGTGATGTGCAGCCAATGTACCGATAGTATCGCTGAGCTCCACAAGCACAAGGAGAAATATGGTATCAGCATTCAATTGGCTTTTCTCATGTTGCGCCTGGAGCAACATGTACTTCGGCTCAAGGCTATCCTGCGATTGATTCATACAAAGGACAGCCCGTACTTTAATAAGACCGCTTTTGATTTCATGTGCGCCGTGGTCCATGCGGAAAACAGGAAATACAGTGTCACCAAACACCTCAATGAAAGTCTAAGCCTTCTCGCCTACAAGATCACCGAACATACTTCACGGGTAGGGGACCATTATCGTACAGCGACCCGTGGTGAATATAATTCGATGTTCAGATCGGCCTTGGGTGGGGGGTTCATAGTAGCCATACTCGTACTGCTCAAAGTCCTGGCACATCATTGGCATCTTGCTCCGTTTGGTGAAGTTTTTATCTACAGCATGATCTATGGCGTTGGGTTTATTGCCATTCACCTATGTCATTTCACCCTGGCAACTAAGCAGCCGGCTATGACGGCCAATACGATTGCAGCATCCATGGACGAAAATGATAAGAGCGACAAAAAAATGCTCAGGACCGTCAGCCTGATCGCTGAAATTTCCAGAGCCCAGTTTATTTCTGTCATAGGTAATATCATCATCGTCCTACCTGTTGCCTATATTCTTGGTTGGCTCTATTCAACTATGTTTGGATACAACATCATTTCACCTGAAGAGTCGGATGCCATGATCATGAATCTTCACCCCTGGCACTCAGCATCTCTTTTTTATGCAGCCATAGCCGGTGTGTTATTGATGATCAGTGGTTTGATAGCAGGATTTTATGACAATAAGGTAGTGTATGGCCAGATCCCCGAGCGCATCCGGCAGCATCCATTTCTCCAAAGGATCATTCCCGCAAAGTTATTGGATACGTTTGCAACATACATGAGCCACAATTCCGGTGTTATGCTCGGTAATATATTTCTCGGCATATTCCTTGCAGCAACACCTGTTCTCGGCAAACTTTTCGGCTTGCCAATCGATGTCCGTCACGTCACCTTGAGTACCGGTAATTTTGGATTAGCCTTGCAATCCGCTGAGCATGGAATTCCATGGGGCCTGGCGGTACTGATCAGCATATCTCTGTTATTGATGGGCCTTATCAATTTGGTGGTGAGTTTCGGTTTAGCGATTTATGTTGCAGTGCGGTCACGAAGCTTACAAGTCTCTCGTGTGCAAAGCATTTGGCATGCCATACGGCACTATTTCCGGGCAAACCCCTCAGCTTTTTTTATACCTCCGGTCACGGTGCATGAAGAAAAAGTTGGATAAGAAACCATTACTTGTCCTTTCTCACATGATGATATTTTTATTCCTCCATTTCTTCCAGCGCTACTGCAGCATCAATATCTTTTAAGGTTGTTAAAAAATCAAAGAGATGTTTGTTGAATGCATAGGGTTGTTCCAGATTGGATACATGGCCGGCATGGTCAATGATCCTGAGAATAGATCCTTCAATGTTCTTATGCATGAATTCAGATTGTGCCAATGGTGTTACCGTATCTTCTCTCCCGCATATAATCAGGGTGGGCATTGCAATTGCACCTAGTGTTGAGCAGGTTTCGGATCGTTCAGCAAGAGCTGTTAATCCCATGGTAATGATATGTTGCGAATTGGAAAACACGACACGTCGTACCGTTTCAACTAGCTCTTTTTTTTGGCTGATGGAATCTTTGTGAAAAACGTTTTTTATAAATCCTTCATTGAAACCGCTGGCGCCATTGGCTTTTATTTCATCAATGGCTGTGTAGCGCTTAGCCTTTACTTCAGGCGTGTCTGCAATACATTGCGTGTCACATAGGATCAACGCTTCAAAGCGGTCCGTAAACCTTTTTTGGGCATTCAACGCAATGAAACCACCCATCGACAATCCGCATATAATGGCCTTTTCAATACTTAATTTGTTCATAAAGGCTATCAGATCATCTGCGAATAAATCAATAGTAAGTGTTGACGATTCATCTGTTGATGCACCAAATCCCCGGATGTCACAGGTCAGGACACGATAGGTGGATTTTAAAAAATCAATCTGGCCCTGCCACATCTTTTTGTCAAACGGAAAGCCATGTAAAAAAATAATCGGAATATCCCCTGCACCGATATCATCATAGGATAGATCAAAGTCGTTGACATGCGTGGTTAGATTGTAACCGTTTGAATGTGATTCCATAGTGTGTTTTCTTAAAATTTGTGTTTCACTTTTGTTCAGGGTAAGTTCCTGATGATTGGCTATACGATAGGGGATTGACAAGAAAAGTATAAGCAGTTTTATCATCTGTTATTTACCACGAAGGTGGGGACGATTGGTGGGGAATGCTTTATAGAATAAAAGGATAGTATTGTAAGATTCACACTTTAGGGGACCAGATCTCTGTGGTAAACTTGAGTTTAAATATCCAGGGTCGTTGAGCTTGCTATCCAAATAGACAGAAGATGAATTGAATGACCATAAGAAAGCACTCAGAGAAAGAAAGGATAAGATGGAGGATATACCAGCCATGGTAAAAGTTGGATAATATGTATTTTCTTTTCCAATAGATCAGAATCTTGTATTTTGATAGGCGATATGATCCACAATCCTACTTCCCGCCTCGAAGCTTTTTGCGATGGAGTATTTGCCATCGCTATCACGCTTTTGATCCTCGAGATAAAAGTACCTGGCCTTGAAGCCATAAATTCCACGCATACACTTGCACATGCTTTGTGGGAAGAGTGGCCATCGTGGTTTGCTTTCCTGCTGAGTTTTGGCACGATCCTGATAGCCTGGTCCAACCATCATGGAGCCTTGAAGCTGATCAACAAATCTTCCTCGATATTCCACT
>JAGOIB010000049.1 GCA_017995875.1 Saprospiraceae bacterium | reverse complement strand
GCAAGTGGCCATGTACTATCATACATAAAGTAACCACCCGAAATAGTATTCTTCAGGTCCTTGTCTATACTCTGCGGATTGACACTCACCATCAGGTTGACGCCTTCACGACGACCAATATAACCCTGGCCATTGACACGCACTTCATACCACGTAGGCAAGCCCTGGATATTAGACGGAAAGATATTCTTGGCTGATACCGGCACACCCATCCTGAAGATGGCTTTGGCAAACATCGTATTAGCGCTGGCTGAACCGGTTCCATTGACATTGGCAAACCGTACTACAAAATCATTTACCCCACCACTGACGGACATACATGAGAAGCTTTGGTGACATTATATAGAAATTTCTGCATATCCCATGCAGCAGTCGGGCACCGTTCGGCACACAATCCGCAATGCAGGCATACGTCTTCATCTTTTACCATCACACGACCTGTAGGCAACAGGTCGGAGACATACAAATCTTGTGTTTTATTAAGCGCCGGCATAGTGAGATGCGTACGGAGCAAATCTTCTTCATCATTTGTTGTAAACGTGATACAACTCGTAGGACATATATCCACACATGCATCACATTCAATACAACGACTCTTTTCAAAAACCGTCTGCACATCACAATTAAGGCATCGTTGCGCTTCCTTAAAACCAGTCAACCCATCAAATCCAAGCTCAACCTCAATCATGCGATTCTGCAACGTCAGGGTCTTATTGGCATGAGGCACTTTGTATCGGAGGTCATCCACAACGTAGTTATCATAACTCCATTCATGAATACCCATCTTCTGACTATATAGATTAGTCATCGGATCAGGCCTGTCATTGATATCCATGGACTGACAGTACAACTCAATAGAAACCGCAGCCTGATGACCATGTGCCACCGCCGTAATTACATTTTGCGGACCAAAAGCAGCATCACCTCCAAAAAATACTTTTGGTAATGAAGATTGCAATGTGGTTTTATTGACAACCGGTATTTCCCATTCGCCAAACTCAATTCCTAAATCTCTTTCTATCCATGGGAACGCATTGTCCTGGCCGATCGCCATCAACACATCATCTGCTTCAATGAAGACTTCAGGCTCATTGACCTCCACTAAACTTCGCTTGCCTTTTTCATCATACACCGCCTGCACTTTTGAAAACATCATGCCTTTCAGCACACCGTTCTCCACCACAAATGATTTTGGATTATGGCAATTTAAAATGGGTATGTCTTCATGCTGTGCATCTTCGATTTCCCATGCGGAGGCTTTCATATCTTCAAACGGGCTGCGGACCACGACTTTCACATCTACACCTCCAAGCCTACGCGCTGTGCGGCAACAATCCATCGCAGTATTTCCACCACCGACAACGATGACTTTCTTACCGATCTTTTCAATATGTCCAAAGGCTACACTGGCGAGCCAGTTGATACCGATATGTACTTTCTCTTTTGCATCCCATCGGCCGGGAAGTTTAGGTAGATCTTTGCCTCTTGGTGCACCTGTCCCAACGAATACAGCATCATAGTCCTTGCTTAGTATATCCTTCATACTTGAAACATAGGTATTGAAGTGCTTGTGCACACCCATGTCAAGAATATAATTGACTTCCTCGTTGAGCACTTCTTCCGGAAGCCGGAATGAAGGGATCTGACTGCGCATAAATCCACCACCTGAAGGTTGCTCATCGTATAAATGGATTTCGTAGCCGATCGGCGCCAGGTCGCGTGCCACCGTGAGGGAAGCAGGGCCTCCTCCAATAAGGGCTATTTTTTTGCCGTTTGAGACAAATGGGCCCTGGGGAATCCGGTCAGAGATATCTCCTTTATTGTCAGCTGCCACCCTTTTGAGGCGGCAAATGGCAACTGGTTTCTCTTCTACCCTGCCCCGACGGCAAGCCGGTTCGCAAGGGCGGTCACAGGTACGACCCAGGACACCCGGGAACACATTGGATTCCCAATTGATCATATAAGCGTCATCATACCTACCCAGGGCAATCATCCGTATGTACTCAGGCACAGGCGTATGTGCAGGGCAGGCGTATTGGCAATCGACGACTTTATGAAAATATTCGGGATCTGATAAATCAGTAGGTTTCAAAATGACAGAGATTGAATCATGACACAATGCAAATAGGGGGTGAAAATTAGTGAAAAATCCGCTTCGCGATTGGATTTTAGTCTTTCTCCCTGACCTCCAGGGATTTCCACCTCAATCTGTCAATATTCGGATACTTTTGACGGGAAAATTTACATTTTTAGACATGGCGCTGTTTCGTTTGCTTTTTTTTCCGGTTTTCATCCTGGGCCTCTGTTCAGGCTGCAAACCAGACCTGAAAAAGCCAGCTTTTATGGAAGGCGCCAAAGGTGCAAGAGATACTGTAGCCGTTCAAAGCATTGTTTACCGATGGGCAGAAAAAGCCCTTGAAGCGACCTCCCGGGATACCGAACGGTTTAAGCCCAGGCCTACGGTGACTTCAAGGTATCTCGGATTATTTTCAGTCGCTGTTTTTGATGCCTGGACAAGGTATGATTCAATGGCAAAACCTGTCTACCTGGAAGGTGTTGAAAGAAGGCCGGCAAACGAACACACTGACCAAAATAAAGAAGTGGCGATCAGCTATGCTGCCTACCGAATTCTTAGTGAATATTATTTTTCTGATACATCCACCTTCAGGGAATATATGGTTGCATTAGGATTTGATCCTGACAATAAATCACTTGACCCATTGACTCCTGAAGGCATTGGAAATCTTGCAGCGCGTTCAGTAATTGATGCACGAAAAAATGATGGCTCGAATCAATATGGAGAAGTCGAGGGCTCTGAAGGCACATCCTACTTTGATTACACTTTTTATAATCCAGTCAATACACCTGATAGCAATAAGGACATAAGCCATTGGCAGCCCAAATATTTTTCTGACAATAAAGGTGGAAGATTTGCACCAGGATGTTTAACACCCCATTGGGGAAAAGTTAAGCCTGTCGCTTTACAATCCGCTGATCAATTCAGGTCACCACCACCGCCGACTATCGGTTCCGTGCAATTGGAAAAAGAAGTGAAGGAAGTAGTTGATATGCAGGCCAATCTTACCAACGACCAAAAAGCTTTGGTTGAATTTATGCGTGATGGACCATCTTCAGTTCAACAGGCAGGGCATTGGTTAAAATTTGCATTGAATGTTTCAGAACGTGACAGCTTTACGATTGATGAAGATGTAAAATTGCTTTTGCTTACAGAAGTAGCTGCGATGGATGCATTCATTGCTTGTTGGGACACCAAGATGTATTATGATTTTGCAAGACCGTATTCGTTAGTGCATTATTATTTCAAGGATAAGACGATCAAAGGATGGGGCGGACCCGGCAAAGGCATGATATCCATGAAAGGGCAGGATTGGAGGCCTTATTCTCCCGACAATTTCTTATGCCCACCGTTCCCCGCATATGTTTCCGGGCATAGTACTGTAAGTGGTGCATGTGCAGAAGTATTGAAATTGTATACAGGTGATGATCACTTCGGATTAAACATTAAGCGCGTGCCGGGCGAATTGACCGAACCGGAAAATATAGGTGATACGGTTGTGCTTTCATTTGCAACGTTTACAGAAACCGCTGAAAAAGCAGGTATTTCGCGCGTCCTTGGTGGATACCACATCCAGGCCGACAATGTGGAAGGACTTGCCTTAGGCCATAAGGTCGGACAAGAGGTATGGAAATGGTATCAAAAATTAGTGAAAAGTGAGTAGTGAGTAGTGAGTAGTTTTCTATAACCTATAACCTTTATTACCTTCTAAACTCTTAATCTCCTATACCTATAAACCCATAAACCTATAACCTTCTAACCTTCTAACCTTCTAATCCTTTCATTTGAAATCCTACCTTTGTGCCACAAACAGAGAAAATGAGTGAATATCATCCGGAACCCTATTGGTCTGATGTAGCTAAGCGAATCAAAGCCCGTAAGGGAAAAAATGTCATTGCAGGAGATGACGAGCCCTACTACAGGTATAAGCGGGAACGGTTTCTGTCATTGTTCCATGAGGTTGATTTCAGCGGAAAAAAAGTGCTGGAAATAGGTAGTGGACCAGGTGGTAACTTAAAAGAATTGCTTTCCAGATCTGCTAAATCACTCACAGGTGTAGATATCTCACCAGACATGGTAGAGTTGGCAAAATCAAACCTGCCACCCGAAGTTAATATCATCAAAGTAAACGGGACTTCTTTGCCGTTTGAAGATCGTTCATTCGATATCGTTTTTACTGCAACTGTACTTCAACACAATACAGATGAAGTCATGCTCAAACAATTGATGTCCGAATTGTGTAGAGTATCTGGTGATCGCGTTTTTTTATTTGAACGCATCGAAGATGAAGTCATTGGTGACGAGTTATGTTACGGCCGCCCTGTCAGTTATTATGAAAATATCTGCAGACAGCATGGATTTGAATTAGTCAGTTCTAAGTGGATCAACATACGGACGAGTTACTATGTCAGTGGCGCCATTCGGAAGGGATTAAATTCAAAAGACAGGGTTGAAGGAGAAGCATTAAATGGCATTTCCGTATTGCTTCAAAACCTGACATTACCTGTTACACGGCAATTGGATAAAGTATTTACATCACGTAAAGACATCGCCAGGCTAGAATTTAAACGAATCCAGTCGTAACACAATTTCGTTTTCCATATTATGGTATCCCTTAAAACCGCAAGGCAACTAGCTCTATCCTATGAAGGTGCGGAAGAACAACCCCATTTTGAAAAACCATCCTTTAGGGTAAAAAAGAAAATATTCCTGACCCTTGATGAAAAAAATCAAATTGCCTGCATCAAACTCGATGAAATAGCGCAGGATATCTTTTGTAAAATTGATAAAACAATGATCTATCCCGTCCCCAATAAATGGGGATTACAAGGATGGACTTTCATTACTTTAAAGTTGATTAAAAAAGAACTCTTCCAGGATGCCCTTACATCCTCTTATTGTAATGTAGCACCAAAGAGTTTGGCAGAAAAGTGGAACAAAGGCTAAGGCTGAGGTAAAGGCTGAGGTAAAGGCTGAGGCGAAGGCTAAGGCTAAGGCTAAGTTAAAGACGAAGCATTTTGGAGATCACTGATCACCAGATCGCTGATCCAATCAGCAGATCACTAAATCACCAGATCATGCTTCGACCTGCTTACCCACAACCTTGTGCTACAGCTCAGCAACCGCTAGATCATTAGATAAAAAATCCCTATTTTCGTATACTCAAAAGGCCACCACATCAGCACCGAACAAATCATATCACTTTTACAAGATCGGAATGAGCGAGGCATGTCGCTCCTGTATGATCACTATGCTGATAGCTTATTTGGTATTGTCAACCGGATATTGGATGATGAGCAGATAGCAGAAGATGTCCTCCAAAAAACCATGTTGAAGGTTT
Organism: Saprospiraceae bacterium; assembly: GCA_017995875.1. The sequence goes on along the minus strand of JAGOIB010000049.1, from coordinate 8,062 downwards.
GGAACAGCATACGGGACTTTGATCCCGGCAAGGCTTCGCTCTTCACCTGGATGAGCGTTATCGCCCGAAATACAGCCCTGGATCAAAAGCGACTCAAAACTTTTCAAGCCAGGCAAAAAACTATTCCGGTCGATGAAATCGTATATAGGCCTGTAATGAGCACCCCGGAAGGAACGAACATAGATGTAGCCACCCTACTGTCAGGATTGGGTGAAAACCATCGTATTGTACTCGAATACGCTTATCTCAAGGGATATACGCAACAAGAAATTTCTGATACGTTGGATATGCCGCTGGGGACCGTCAAGACCCGATTACGCGCGGCCATTGGGATGCTGAGAGATCAGCTGAAGGATGAGAAAAAATATTTCCTGGGAGGACCGGGGTTACGCAGTTTATTATTGATGATAAAGTGGGTATAGAAGAAATCAGGGCATCCGGATTATTGGAGCTTTACGTCATGGACCAGCTCTCAACGGCCGAAAAGGCTGAGGTGGAGGGCTATATCCGGGCCTTTCCTGATCTTAAAGTTGATATTGCTGAGATTGAAAGAAGCCTTGAGTTGTTTGCAAAAAGTGCCTCTTTGAAAGCTCCTGCAGGCTTGAAGGATAAAATTCTTGATCAAATTAAGAATGAAGGGGTTTCTGAAAAGACCAAACCTCATACCCCATCATCCGGTTCATTTGGTATGTGGCGCATGGTGGCTGCTTTATTTGGTTTAGGCATCTTGTTGTTTGGCTATCTGTTTTGGCAAAAAAGTTCTGATGCAGAACTCCTTCAACAAGAATTGACCGCCTCGCGTGATTCGTGTGAGCAATCCACACAACAATTGACGGACCAGTTGCGCCTGTTACAACAACTCACGTATCCTGACAATAAGATTCTTCCCTTTACAGCGACCCCTGGATTTGCTTCCACAGATCTCTATCTGCATCACAATTCAGAAACAAAGAGAAATTTTATCCAGGTCCGAAATTTGCCTGCGATTGCAGCTAATCAGTCTTATCAGTTATGGTCCCTGAAACCCAATCAGGCACCGATACCACTTGATGTATTTGATCTACCGGCTACAGGTTTGATTGAGGTACGCTATGTCGATGGAACAGAAACATATGCTATCACGATTGAGCCTAGAGGTGGGAAAGATTCACCTACACTTGAAAACCTGATTGGTACTGTCGGTGTAGCAGGAATTTGAAGTGAAGGCGAAGGCTGAGGTGAAGGCGAAGGAAGGTTACCGAAATTTTAATCCAATATTATTTTATGGAAGTCAGAATCGCTTCACTGGAGGATGTAGATTTATTAATTCCTGCATTGATGGAACTTAGGCCACATAGAAGTGTGGATGAATTGCGCACCATGCTCATCAGCCAGATGGAAAATGGGTTTCAGGTTGTATTTGTTGGAGATGAAACGCATGCATTTGCTGTTGGTGGATTCAGGACGCTGGATGTTTTGTTTAGTGGTAAAACGCTTTATGTAGATGACCTGGTGACGCATTCGATGCATCGCAGGAAAGGGTATGCGGGTAGGTTATTAAAATGGATGATTCAATATGCTAAAGAAAACGGTTACGATCATTTTTCATTGGATTCAGGTCATCAACGCAAGGATGCGCATAGGCTATATCTCAATCATGGACTTGATATCACGGCCCATCATTTTGGAAAGGATGTAAAAGATCTTTAGACTGGTCTTTTCAAGAAGGATGACAAATCTATTCGGGTACTGATTTTTTTTCTCCAAATAAATCGAGCTGCTGAGCTTCGTTGTCTGTGTATTTAAAACTCCTTCGATGCTCTGGCGTCAGTCCCAGTTGCCCAATCACTGTTCTATGTATTTCGGTTGGATATCCTTTGTTTTGATTCCATCCATATTCCGGATAGTATCCATGCAGGTATTTCATGTATTCATCGCGATGCGTCTTGGCCAAGATAGAAGCTGCAGCAATCGACCTGAACTTTGCATCACCTGAAATAATGCACTTGTGATGAATGGTTTCATAAGGATAAAAACGATTGCCATCAACAAGGATATAATCAGGTTTTTCACCAAGCATCCGAAGTGCGTTGTGCATAGCTTGAATGGAAGCTCTCAGAATATTGATGCGATCGATAACTTTTGCTTCGATATGTGCTACTGCCCAGGCAATGGCTTTCTTTTCAATAATAACACGCATTCTTTCCCTGTCTTCATGCGAGACTTGTTTTGAATCATTGAGGCCCGGGCATCGGAATCCTTCAGGAAGAATAACGGCTGCAGCGAAAACAGGGCCGGCAAGGCATCCTCGGCCGGCTTCGTCACAACCAGCTTCAAGTCTTCCTTTTTCCAGATAAGGTTTCAGATTTGCCACAACGACAAGATTACTGTTTTTCGACCGGAAATGTATGTCATCAGAGGCTTAAAACTTTGATTTCTACCCTTCGGTTTTGACTTCTCCCCATAGAAGTAGCGTTGGTACTGATAGGTTGCGAACTGCCAAATCCGCTAGATACAAGCCTGTTGCGATTAATTCCCTTTGCAACTAACCAATTGACCACAGCTGCAGAACGTCGCATTGAAAGTTGCTGATTGTATTCGATTGATCCCATATTATCTGTATGACCGATGATTTCGATACGCATCCCCGGATATTTTTTAATAAAAGCTAATAGTTGATCGAGTTGAATTAATGCTCTTGGCATAAAATCGACCCTGTCATATTCGAAGTAAATCCTGCTGAGGGTTACTATTTCTCCCGGCTTGGGAATAAAATCTGTTAGCGGTGAATCCGTTGGAGGTGGAATGATGATCGGAGGAATTTTAAAGAGATGCACATCATCGAGATAGTAATATCCATAGCGGAGATCACTTCTAGTCGGCAATTTGACCTGGCTGTCTTCATCGGATTTGAAATTACCGATCAGCAAAAAAGAAGAGGATTTATCCGCAACAAACTGGCCTGTCCATCGGTACCATTTGCCATCAGAAGGAAGAAAGCGGTCTAGGGAAAGTATGGGATCCTGATAAATTGGATCCTGTGTGCCTTCATCTACTTCCTGATCACTAAACCAGAGGCCAATATTCCGAACCATCACGGTCTTTTGAAGATGAGATAGCTGGCAGGTGAATCCATATCGTTGACCGCGGACGAGGGGTTCGGTGAGTTGGACCTGTACGTATTCCCGGCAATGTGGTTTTCCTTTATCACAACCATAGACCGTAATGCCTGCGTGGGAGGAACCCTGATAAGACTTTGTTCTTCCAAAACCTATTTCCGCCCAGGTTTTGGGCACTTTCACTTTAGGTCCATAGATATCCGGAGATGCTGCTGTTGGCGAAGTCCAGAACATGCATACCCTTGAGAAGTCGTGACCTGAGTAATACCAGCCTGAGGGTTCGTCGGAATATTCTTCAAAACCGGGGTTAGGTACCAGGTTTTCGGGAGGAGGTTTTTGGCTGGATGACAGCGTGGGAAGTAAACACGAAATCACCAGGATGATCGTATGGAGGAGATGGTTCATTGATGATTTGATAACGGGGATTTGGTGGTTTGAATTATGGTTGATTTCATGAAGGAATTCGAGATGTTAAACGTGAATTCTGACGCCTGAAATGGTAGGAAAATTTTAGGGTTAATTTTGTATAAATGATCATATAAATTTGATATAGAATTGTTTACAGATTATAAAATTACTTAATGTTCACGTATATTGCAAATTTAAGTTTTGTATTATGGAAACCCCTAATTTTCAATTTTATTCACCAGCAAAATCACCCCTCATGGCTTACTCGAAAGCCCCCCAATTCGACGCCCTGACCTATGGACAATCCTTCTGGTCCAAAGCGCTCTCTCATCCAGCCAGAATAATCATCCTGACACATTTATTGGAAAATGGAATAACCCCTTACCATATCCTTGCTAAGAAAATCCCATTGGCACCCTCCACTGTATCACAACATCTTCGAATGCTTCGACAGGCAGGCTTAATTGATACCTCCGAGATATATCCACACACCTATTACTTTCTCAACCATAAGGTGTGCAAAGACCTTGCTTCAAAACTTAAATCTGTCAATAAGTCCTTTGCAAAAGCCTGAACAGCAACCGGGATCCCTATCTCCTTTGCTGAAATCACCTATCTCCGTTAAAAATGACTAAACACCCCTAATCCCCGCCCCAACTGGCACCAATTTTCTTACTTTTGCCCGGTATGGCATCGCCCTGAGTTTATTCCCATAAAAACGATGCTGTCTCTGATCAATTTTCAACTATTCGCTATTAACATTCTTTGACACCTAACCGGTGTATGACGTAATAAATACTATGAATCAGGAAAAGAGATTGTCTGTTATTACCGGCTGGATTGTTTTCGCCATCGCCATGGTCGTATACTTCTTCAGCGCCGAAAGAACCGGAAGCTTATGGGACTGTGGGGAGTTCGTTCTCGGTGCCTACAAACTTCAGGTGGTTCACCCACCAGGCGCACCGTTGTTCCTGTTGATAGGTCGGTTATTTACCTGGGTAGCAACAATGCTGAGCGATCAACCCCAGAATATCGCTTTTGCAGTCAATCTCATGTCAGGCGCATGCACAGCCCTTGCAGCTACTTTTGTTGCATGGACTACCATCGCTTTCGCAAGACTCTCGATGGTGGGAAGAGACCAGGCCTTGAATCTTGAACAAACTATTGTTACATGTGGTGCCGGTTTAGCAGCAGGATTAGCTACTGCATTTTGTACCTCTATTTGGTTTAGTGCTGTTGAAGGTGAGGTTTATGCCATGTCCACCATGTTCACCACCATGACTGTATGGGCCGCTGCCAAATGGTATGCTATGGAAGATACCCCTGAAGCAGATAAATGGATCGTGTTTGCCATATACGTGGCAGGACTATCCATCGGTGTTCACTTGCTGAGTTTATTGGTATTTCCTGCGATGGGGCTTTTGTATTATTTCAAAAAATATAAAACCTTCAGCTTTGGCGGATTACTGTTAGCCACCATCGGTGGAGCCATGATGATCCCGATCGTACAGAAATTAGTTATCGTAGGCGTACCCACCCTTTGGGCCAAAATGGAATTACTGATGGTCAATGGCATGGGCTTACCGATTCATTCCGGAATCTATCCAACCATCCTCATATTGATTGCGCTCTCATTTTTTGGATTGCGTTGGGCCAGAAAAAATAATAATGGATTGGCAGAACGTTTGATGATCTCGTTGGTGCTTCTCATCATCAGTTTCTCCACAATTGGTGTTGTCGTTATCAGGGCAAATGCAAATCCGCCCATTAATATGAATGCCCCAAGCGACGCTATGCGCCTCATTCCTTATCTCAACCGCGAGCAATACGGTGAGCGTCCATTATTACGTGGCCCTCACTTTGATGCCTCTCCGATTGATACAGAAAAGGATGACAGATATGGTTTTGTGGGCGATCATTACGAAGTAGTGGATCAGAAACTTTCCTACATCTATCGCGATGAAGATAAAATTCTGCTTCCGCGAATAAGTCATAGCGATGGCAGCAGACCAGCGCTCTATAGAAGATGGATGGGTGACGAAAAAGGCGAGCCAACAATGGCTTTCAATCTTGAATTCTTCTTCAGATACCAGATCAACTGGATGTACTGGAGATATTTTATGTGGAATTTTGTAGGAAGGGAAAACGGCGAGCAAGGCACAGAACCATGGAATCCAAAGAGTGGCCATTGGATTTCAGGAATCAATTTCCTCGATAGTGCGCGTCTTTTCAATATGGATAAAATGCCTGAATCCATGCGTGACAACCAGGCAAGAAACAGGTATTATTTTCTTCCATTGATTTTTGGAATCTTAGGATTAGTCTATCAATTTGGAAAGCAGAAAAGAGATTTTACTGCACTCCTGATGTTATTCCTGTTTACCGGGCTTGGTATTATTTTATATTCCAATCAACCTCCGAATGAACCTCGTGAACGGGACTATGTACTCGTCGGTTCCTTCTTTACATTCTGTATATGGATAGGCCTTGGCGTGCCTGCACTGTACGAAATGATCAAATCAAGAATGTCATCACTCAAATCAGCAACTCCATATCTGGCAACAGTCCTGGTGCTTACTGCACCTGCTATCATGGCGTTCCAGAATTTCGATGATCATAGCCGCATGCATATTACGGCATCAAGAGATTATGCCAGCAATTTCCTTGAATCACTTGACCCTAATTCAATCATGTTTACCTATGGGGATAATGATACGTATCCACTATGGTATGCACAAGAGGTTGAAGGAATACGACGTGATGTTAGGATCGTCAATCTAAGCCTTATTGCGGTGGATTGGTACATCGAAGGATTGAGAAGAAAAATAAATGATTCAGCACCGATCAAACTGACCATTCCAACGGAAAGTTATCGCGGTAGCAAACGAAATCAACTTTTCTTTTTACCCGGAAAGAGTTCTCCAAATGAAATGCCTTTAGATCAGGCATTGCAATTCTTAGCCAAGGACAATCCACAAACCATCCAGGGAACAAAACTGGAAACCTATCTGCCTTCAAACAATTTGTACATACCTATCGATCCAGAGCGTGCCATGAAAGCAGGCATGGTAACCCTGGCAGATACCGGTATGATTGTCACCAAAATTCCGGTGACGATCGACAAGCAGTATATCACCAAAGATCAATTGGCCGTCCTCGATTTATTGATGAGCAATATCTATGATCGACCGATTTATTTTTCTGTCACGTGTCAGGAGTCTAAACTCATGAATATCGGTGACTACACACAAATGGAAGGTCTGGGCCTTAGGGTTATTCCGGTTAAGTCAAAGAGCCAGCAGGAATTCTATATCTATGGTAGCGGTCGTGTTGATGTAGACAAAGTACATGACCGGGTTGTCAATAAATGGCGTTGGGGCAATTTTGACAAACAAAGGTTATATGTAGACAATAGCTATGGAGCCAGCGTACAGGCACAGAAAATGATCATCTGGCGATCAGCAGAACAAATGATAGCCCAGGGTAAAAAGCAGGAAGCGATTGATATCACCGATAAGTTTTTTGAAGGATTTCCGAATATGAATTTCCCATATGATGCGCGCACCTTGCCACATATCAATATCTATATCCAGGCAGAGGCATATGATAAGGCTAAATTCCATATGCGCATCCTTGCTAAAGAATCAGCGGAATACATGGCTTTCTATGACTCACTCGATGAAGATGATCTCAAGTCAGGATTCAGCCTTGACTACAGGCTGACCAATAATGCAATCACTGAACTCCTGAAGAGTTCGAAAAATGTGAAAGACGAAGCTTTTGCAGCAGAGATAGAAGCCCTGTTAGGCCCATACAACACTACTCCAACTCCAGGCATCAATTAATCATCTATGCAAGAATCAGGTCAGAGAAAAAGAATTGCCATCGGGGCGGATCATGCAGGTTTCCTCTACAAAGAGGCAATCATACATTGGTTGAATCGTAATGGATACGATGTCTTTGATGCAGGCACCGATAGTGAGGCATCAACGGATTATCCTGATCACATTCATCCGGTAGCTACCTCCGTTGAAAATGGAGAATCTTTTCTCGGCATTATTATTTGCGGTTCCGGAAATGGGGCCGCGATGACCGCCAATAAACACCAGGGCATCCGCGCCGCTCTTTGCTGGAACAACGAACTGGCGTCTCTTGCCCGCCAGCATAATGATGCCAATATCCTTTCAATCCCTTCCCGATTTGTTCCCGAAGCTGTCGCGTTATCGATGGTACAGACATTCCTGGAAACCCCTTTTGAAGGAGGAAGACATCAACGGAGGGTGGATAAGATTAAGTGTAGTTAGTAGTGAGTAGTTATGAGTTAGCAATAATGGGTATTCAGTAATCTGTAATCAGTAAGTCACGTCTACAAAAGGTTATAGCTCATCATCTCTTGTTTATCTTTCATCTATAACACAGATAAAGGATCAAACAACTAACGATATTTGTCTCACAACTCACAACTCACAACTCACAACTCACAACTCACAACTCACAACTCACAACTCACAACTCACAACTCACAACTCACAACTCACAACTCACAACTCACAACT
>JAGOIB010000048.1:3616-13559 GCA_017995875.1 Saprospiraceae bacterium | reverse complement strand
GTCAGGTAACCGTTTGGGCTAAGGACTTCAATGCGTCCAGCTTTGATGATTGCACACCAGAAGCTGAATTGTTATACAGCTTTAGCGGTGACACATATCAGCCAAGTTTCACATACACATGTGATAATGTACCTGCATTCGGTGTTGAATTAAGCACACAAATCTGGGTTGCTGATAATGGAACCGATGACAACTGTAACAACAAGATCGAGTGGAGTGAGCGTAACAAGGACTACTGTACAACAACTATAGTTATCACAGATAACGCAGGTGTTTGCGGTGGCGGTGGAAGCATCCTCGCTGGAGATGTTCTTACAGAAGATGTTCAGTCTGTTGAATTGGTAGGCGTAAGTATCAGTGCACCTGGTCATGTATTCCCAACCTATGTAACAGCTGCTAACGGACAGTATAACTTCAACAACGTGGTTATTCCTTCAGATTTCAATATCAATGCAGAGCGTAATGATGCTCACAAGAACGGTGTATCAACACTTGACCTCGTGAAGATTCAGAAACACCTGTTAGGTATTGAACTGATGAACAGCCCATACGATCTGATCGCAGCTGATGCTAACAACAGCCAGAATGTAAGTGCTATTGACCTTGTTGAATTACGTAAACTGATCCTCGGTATATACACAGAACTTCCTGCTAACAAGAGCTGGAGATTTGTAGATAAGAGCTTCCAGTTTGCTGATGTTACTAGCCCATGGCCATTCTCTGAGTCTATCCACATGAGCGGCATGAGCGCTTCTGAGATGGACAAAGACTTTGTAGCTATCAAGGTTGGTGATGTTAACAACACAGTTCAAGCTAATGCACTACAGGTTAAACCACGCGGTGGAAACGGCGTTGTAAACTTTGTAGCTGAGAACCGTACAGTAACAGCAGGTCAAATGGTTGACGTAGCAATACGTTCTACTGACTTCGCAGGTATTGAAGGTTACCAGTTCACAATGCAGGCTAATGGTCTTGAGTTCCGTGGAGTTGAGTCAGGTTTAGTGACGATGACTGATGAAAACATGGGTGTATTTGGCAGCACGCTTACAGCGAGCTGGAACAAAGTTGGTGGCGTAAATGCTACTTCATCTGATGTTCTTTTCACACTTCACTTCCAGGCTACTGCAGCAGGTCAGTTAAGTAATATGATCAACCTCAATTCAAATGTGACTGAGGCTGAAGCTTACAATACTGCAGCTGATATCAAAGATCTTAAGTTGACCTTCCGTGGTACTGAGATAGGAGCTGAGTTCGCACTGTATCAGAACGAACCAAATCCATTCAAGGGTAACACATCGATCGGTTATGATCTTCCTGCAGCAGGTAATGTTGTACTGACAGTATTTGATGTTACTGGTAAGGTTGTATTAGTCAAGGAGCAGGTTTCTGTGAAGGGCTATAACACAATCACTATCAGCAGCAAAGAAATGTCTTCAGTAGGCGTTATGTACTACAGACTTGATGCTAACGAATACACAGCAACGAAGAAGATGATTATCATCGAATAATTGCTTTCAATAGCATAGGGTTTATAGAAATATAAATCGGTTTTAGGAAGGCCTCTCTCCAAATTATTGGAGAGAGGCTTTCCTCTTTTATGGAATTGTCTTATTTTCCTGCCTCCGTAGGTGGGTAATAAAAAGACGTATGAAGAAAGTTCAGGGCACCAGGAAAGCATGGTTGTTAGAAGGTGTGGATCCTCACGTTCTCTTTATATTCAGGATACTATATGGCCTGTTTATGTCTTACGAGATGATAGACTATTTCAGAATTGGCCTGATCAGGAATATGTACTTTTTACCGGTAATCAATTTTAAATATGATTACCTAAAATGGCTTGAACCTTTGTCAGAGAGTTGGATGAATGGACTACTTGCCATTTTATTGGTATGTACTCTTTGTATCACCTTGGGCTTGTTTTTCAGATGGGCTTGTAGAATCTTTGCAGTAGGCTATGCTTATCTATTCCTTCTCGATAAGGGAATTTATAATAATCATATCTATTTATTTATACTGTTGGCTATTCTGCTAAGTTTTACGGATGCAGACAAGGGATTTTCATTAAGAAGTAGGAAGCCATTAGCCATCCCTTTTCAAATTCCACGTTGGCAGGTATTTATATTACAGGTGCAGATCATGATCGTATATTTCTATGGAGGAATAGCGAAGTTGACATATGATTGGCTCATCCGGTGTCAACCTGTAAGATTCTTAATCGATTCACTTTCTTCCGACCATTTTCTGGCACCACTATTAAAAAATGAAGTTGCAGTATATGTGCTGAATTATGGAGGCTTACTGATTGATTTGCTTGCACCCCTGTTACTTTGGTATAAGCCTGTGAGGAAATGGGCAATATTCCCCTTTATTGTATTCCATGCTACCAATTCAAGGATCTTTAGTGACATTGGTAATTTCCCATACTTAATGCTTTGTGGCCTTATATTATATTATGCAACAGATGAATTGCCATTCGGGGAAAAATTAAAATCATGGTTTGCATCCCGGTCCGGGATTAGCGGTGACAAACATTCCAGGCCACATCGGTTTATGCCCAGCTTTGCTTTTACCTACATATTAGCCCCTTATTTCGTATTCCAATTGTTGTTTCCATTCAGAGGCCATTTCCTACCAAATGACCTTGATTGGACCACAATCGGAAACCGGTTTTCCTGGAGAATGAAAGTAGATACGAGGCAAATAGAAGAAATTCAGTTTAGCGCTTTTGAACCCTCTTCCACTAAATCCTATCCCATTGATATCCGGAGCAGGGTAAATGATATGCAAATACTTAACTTGTCTATGGACCCCAGATCGGTAGCTGATTTTGCCAGGTATCTGAAAAAAGAAGCTTTAGATTTTGGATTGAAAGAGCCTCAGATTAGGGCAAGTATAAAATTAACCTATAACAGAAGGCCTGTCCAGTATTTTGTTGATCCTGAGGTGGACCTTTCGGAAGTGACGTATAGTCCGTTTACAAGATTGCAATGGGTGATCCCATTGCAGAAATAATCATTTCAGGAATAACATGTTATCCTTTGATATACGGAGGTAAGACATTATGCTCTTTCATAAATGCTCTTACAGTTTTCCAGTGGTTCTTATAATCATCTTCAATTGCACCGTATGTGCGAGGACTTCTATTGTATTCCAATTCCCTGAGCAAGCCGGGTGTTTCTCCTTCACTTAAAGGCTGGCCTCTTTCCTCACAATAGATTATTACGCCTTTATCCAAATAAATCATACTCTCAAATACACTGGAATTAGATGGTGGATCGTTACGCGCGTAACGGTATCGAACGAATACCAATTCTCCTTTGTAAATAAAAAAGGTTGGCCATACAATTTCAATGGGCAAATTCCATTCGATAGAAATTCGAGCAGATTGATCTTGAACTTCCCAATAATATAATGTGTCATTTTGACTGTAAAGCGGATAGGGGACTTTGCTCGGACCTCCTGTTGCATTCAACCCGGAGTTGATCGTTTCCACCATTGAGTCAATACGTGCTTTCTGAACAGTATCAAATACGATGGTAGTATGCGTTGTCTCCTTTATTTCGGTGTTAGGTTGCTGTGGTCCACCACATGAAATCATAGAACAAAATACAACCACGAAGAAAGTAAATTGAAGGATTGATTGTTGACCAGAGGAGTACATATTCAATGATTAAATGAAAGTGATTATTATTTGTTTTCTTCGAAGACCTGAACCGGAGCATTGTTGTTCGAAATAATGATTCTTAATTTTTCGTTAGGACCGTTCAATAGTGCAAGGTCCCTGGCTTCATTCATAGCCCAAATACCTGTTTGTAAATTATTAACCGAGGTAAATATACCTTTACCATTGCCTTGTAAAAAGGTTCCAATACCTGCATCAAGACGTCCGGTTTCTACTTCCATTCTGTATTTATTCCCTGCCACAAGTATATCCGGAAAACCATCATGATTCAGATCATGTACTATAATGCCATTGATAGGAGAAGCCTGGGCCTGCGATGGAAATGCATGAAAGGTAAATTGTCCTTCCTTATTTTCCCACCAACCCGACTCCACCATGTAACATGATAAAAGTGTTGATTCCTTTAGTTGTTTTGGAGAAAGAATATCCTGAATAGTAGCTTTAGCATAGTCCTTAGCAAACACAAATTTCTTCTTCATCACGGGGATCTGTTTGATCAACACATCTTTTTGAACAAATGGAAAACAGTTTTCTCCTTCATAGTATGTCATGATGGGATCTATACTACCGTTTTGGTCAAAATCTCCGGCATAACATTGAATCGGTTGCTCAGGTGAAGCACGATATTGTGAATTCAAGCCCAGGTTTCCGGTGATTAAATCATTGTCACCATCACCATCAATATCTGCAATAACTAATTTATTCCAGAAGCCATTGGATTTATCCAGACCATATTCTTTAGCGTCGGTCTTTTCAACTTTTCCTTTACTAAGCTTAAAAACAGTTATTGCCATCCATTCGCCAACAACGACAAGTTCCTTATCAGGATTCTCATCAATGTTGGCAATCTGAAGATCAGTAACCATGCCTACATGGCCAAAATCTTTTGATACTTCACTGGTAACATCAGTAAACTTATTTCTGTCATTCCGAAGGATATAGCTTTCAGGAACAGTTGGATATTTGCCGGCAACGACTCTACCTCCCAGGAACAAATCGATATCACCATCTTCATCAAAATCAAATGGAACTGCCCTTAAACATATATCCTTCAATAATGGAATTGCTCCCCTGGCATGTATAAAATTCTTTCCCTGGTCATTAATATATAACCTGGATTGCCAGGCCTGCGGTGAAATACTTTCATACCCACCACTGATCACAAACAAATCCATATCGTTGTCCATATCAGCATCAAAAAAAACAGCGCCATGATCTTCATAAATAGAATCAGCATGCCATTGCGGCTGACTTAAAATAGAAAATGTACCATTTGCATTCTGGACATACAAACCACTACTTTTTCCAAAGGAGTTACCAATATACACATCCGTCAACCCATCCTTGTTGACGTCTGCCGTAGCCATCAATGGTCCCAGGTCGGACAGTGCCCATGGCATGAGAAAATAACTTTCAAAATCCACGAAATCATTTTCTATATGTGTAAAGGAAAGTTTGGACGACGTTGAAATATCAGTGAATTGGGTAATTGTTTTTTCATCAGGTATAGATTGTGGTGCGACTGCATCCGCGTACGATAAATGCAATCGTTGATTGGCGGCAACCTGATTAAGAATCTGAATCTTTCCATCAGGCCATCTGACTTCTACACGATCAACTATCTTGGTCATACCAAGTCCAAAGTGTACCAGGTATTCAACAGATGAAAATATGCCACGTAATGGCGTCATCAGGAAATACTGTTGTTGATCATTATAGTATATCCTGACTGTAGTCCCGATGGCAAAGGGATTTGATGCAGGACCAGTACATGTCATTTGCAAAAAATTGTTTTCTTTATTATCGCTGGCGAGATTTTGATAGACAAAAGCTTCATCATTTATATTGTTGACCAGATAATCAAGATCGCCATCATTATCTAAATCAGCCATGGCGGCACCATTAGACCAGGTAGGAGGATTAGTCATCCATTGTCCTGTTTTATCCTCAAAGGTCATGTCGCCTTTATTTCTAAAGACAAAGTCTCTGAGTTTGTATTGCGGGATTATATTCAGAAAGTCATGAACCTCCTGAAATTGACTTTTAATAGCACCTTTAGCTTTGATATCTGCGAATTTGAAATTGATGAAATCCAGATCTGTCACTTCACGTTGGTAACCATTGGTCACCAGCAAATCTTTCCATCCATCATTGTCCAGGTCTGCCATTAGACCTGACCAACTCCAATCCGTATCGAAGACATTTGCCATGCATGCAACATCACTGAAAGTGCCATTACCATTATTGTGTTGTAGCACATTTCTGACAACTGGCTCAAAGTATCCATTCCGTATGAGGGTTGTGTATTTGTTTTGTGAATTTGTACTGAGCAATGTTTTTTTGCGGTATTGTGTACGACTCATCATATCAACGGCAAAAAGATCAAATAAACCGTCATTGTCAAAGTCGGAAAGATCAGTACCCATAGAATGCTGAGTGGTATGTTTTACATAATTTTTAAGCTGATTTGTAAATGTGCCATCCCTGTTGTTGATATAGAGTAGGTCAGGTTGAATAAAATCATTGGCGACGTATACATCCATCCAACCATCCTGATTAAAATCTTCTATGGATACACTTAGGCCATATCCGAAATTCCAGATGCCAGCTTGTTTGGACACATCTTTGAAACCACCTGTTCCCTTTGGTCCTGGCGGGCCATCGTTGCGATAGAACCTGTGTGAATCATATTCATGAATTGGATCAAGTATGGGTTCTACCGCAGTGCTATCAGCATTAGGCTTAACATTGATTTTACTGGTATATTGAAAATCGACAGGATAGTTGAGAAGATATAGATCAAGGTCGCCATCATTATCATAATCAAAGAAATTAGCACCCATTGATGCTGATTTGTCATCCAGGCCGTATTCAGCTGAACGTTCAGTAAAGGTTAAATCCTTATTATTGACAAAGAGTTTGTTTCGTCGTGCCTCTTCTTCTAATGGGCCAGCCCTGCAGACGTATATGTCAAGATAACCGTCATTATTAATATCCACTGCTGTAACCGCTACTTCGAATCCTTCAGCTGAAGCTAAGCCTGCAGTAGCGGTTATATCCTTGAATTTCAGGTTCCCCTGATTGAGGAAGAACTTATTCTCTCCTGAGCTTGAAATAAAATATACATCCTGCAGACCATCTTTATTGGCATCAAGAATGGCCACACCACCACCATTTGATGTATTGATGTGGGTGGTGATATTCATTTCAAAGGTTTCATTGATCGTATTGCTGAAGTGTATTCCTGTTTCATCAGAGGTTAATAGCCTGAGCAAGGGTTCTTTCGCTGTGAGTGTTTCATCACCTGCAATATTCTTTTCACCAGGCGTTTTCGTACAAGAAAGTGGTGTTAGTGCAACAGCCAGAAGCAAGTAGTAAAATAATTTGGGGATTGGCTGAGATGAACCTGGAAGTATAGTGAGGAATGGAATTTTCATTAGTTGGGAGGTTGACTGAAGGTGATTTATGCTAATAGGCCTATAACGTAAGGCAAATTTATTATAAAATTCAATCAACCCCTTAGAAAGACTGGATGGAAGGGGTTTTCAATTGTTAGAATTGGTTGACGTATAGTGATCGTAATAGAAAGCTGCCTTTTTTTTAAAATAGGGTATATATGATTAGGAAGCTGGCAGGAATAAAGTAAGGATAACACATCAAAGAGTTGCTGAAATCTTTAGGATTCTCAAAAAGGATGGTTTGTTGAGGCATTGAAAGGCGTAAAATTGAAATTTTTCAGGTGGAAAAATCACAATAAATCCGAGGGATAAAAGGCGCTAAAAATGCATTATAATGCTGAATAACAGCATTATACAAATAAATCCATATTTTATATGTTAAATAAATATTGAAAAAAAAGTACAAAATCGGGGTGCACCTGATAACATATTACATATATTTGTAATGTGTATTCACTTAATTAACTGATAAAATCAATTTATAGATATTTGTAATATGTAATTCCGTCCCATCCCAGAGACATGCTCCCAAAGCAGTAGTAACGATTGAAGAACCCAAATTGTCTTTTATGAAAAAACTGGTTACACCTGGTTTTAAAGGATTCGCATTTACCTGCATGATCCTTTTAGCCTCTTGCTTATTGGGTAACGCCTCCCGCCTTCAGGCTCAGGGATGTGTTATGTCCTGTCTTCCAATGGAACCTCCTGTCCCCATCGGACTCTCTTCTGATTGTGAGGATGTTCTTACCTATCAACTTCTTGGAGTTGGCATCTTTGGATGTCCCGGAGAGATTATAGTTGATATTCTGGTCAATGGCAATTCAATTGGAAATGTCATTGATAGTAGTATGATAGGCAATACCTATATGGTAAGTATTACCCATCCTGCTTCCGGTCAATCTTGTATGATGATGATCATTGTAGTGGATAAGCAGGCTCCGATTCTCAATTGCCCTGATGATGTCACGCTGGAATGCACCACGGACCTATCAATATATAATGCATTGCTTCCTGGTGACATATCTGATTGTTCTACAACAACTGTATCCATTGACGATCAGCTTATATCTGCGGGAAATTGCGTGGGTCAGATCGTATCTCAATATCTAAGAACATACACTGTTCGTGATGAATTTGGCAATGCGGCCATATGTGAACAACTAATCTCCCTGGAAAAAGCGGATCTTCTTGATGTAGATTTTCCACCAGATTTGACCGGACCTAACGCATTAAATTGTTTCCCTACACCTAATACGTTGCCGGCCAACACAGGCTATCCTTCTGTCAATGGAGGAGATATTCTCGTTGGAACTTTTTGCAATCTAACAGCGACGTCTACAGACCTTCAGGCTCCCTTGTGTTCCGGTTCATATAAAATATTCCGAACCTGGGTGGTAGTCGATTGGTGTGCTAATAATCAATCGAGCTCGAGTGTTCAGGTCATTGAAGTAATCGATACCACACCTCCGGTAGTAACAGCACCTGCTGATATGACTGTAACAACAGGTGCATCCACTTGTACTGCGAGTGTTTTATTGCCTCCTGCAACTGTAACAGAAGATTGTTCAGCAAATTGGAATGTACGGATGGAGGGCCCATTTGGAACCATTAATTCAAATGGTGGACTGGTAACCGGGCTGCCTATTGGTATTCATAGGATCATCTATATAGCAACGAATGAATGTTTATTGTCCGGAAGAGATACGATGTTTTTAAATGTTCAGGATCTTCAACCACCGGCTCCGGTCTGCCACCAGACATTAGCAATTCCGGTTAACAATGAAGGGTATGCGGATGTGCCAGCGTATATATTTAATGCTGGCAGCACAGATAACTGCGGTGATGTATATTTTAAAGTTAGACGCATGAGTTCACCGGTAGGTTATACCTGTGCTAATGCCGGAAATCCAAATAACTTGTTTGATGATTACATCCAGTTCTGTTGTGAGGATATCAATCACAATAATATCATGGTTGTTTTCAGGGTGTATGATATTCCTCCAGTACCTGGACCTGTTTCTGATACATACCTCCAGGGTCACTTTAATGATTGCATGGTTCAGGTGGAGGTGCAGGATAAGTTGCCCCCACAGATTATCTGTCCAAGTGATTTGACAATAAGTTGCCAGTTTCCATACACTCCGCAGAATCTGGATGTGTTTGGATCGATAGTTTTTTCAGAAGCAGAAAGAGAACAGATTTGTTTAGATGATCCGGGTGTACCGGGTAATCCCGGCTTACAATGCATCGGATTGGATGGATTGGCCACTGATAATTGCCACGTAGGAATTGAAGAAACTGATCCGGTTATTTCGATCAACAATTGCGGTGTCGGTACTATTGTCAGGACGTTTATTGCCACGGATGACGGAGGCTTTCAAAATTCATGTCAACAAACCATAACCGTTATAAATTATAACCTTTTTGATGAAGGGGACATTACCTGGCCCGCTGATCTGACAACTTTTAATATTTGTGAAATCGATTTGCTAGACCCGGAAGATCTTGAGGCACCGTACAATGAACCAACATTGGCAGATGGACCTTGTGATCTGGTGGGTGCAACGCATGACGATGATGTTTTTGATTTTTCAAATGCAGATCAGGCTTGTTTCAAGATTCTACGGACTTGGAAAGTTGTTGATTGGTGTCAGTTAAATACGCCAAACGTAGGCATATGGACACATGTTCAGGTGATTAAGGTGATGAATAATGTGCCTCCAGTAATGGCTCCAATAGAAGATCTTGATGAATGTTCATTTGATCCTCAATGTGGTGGCTTGACAATAGCTTTTAATGCACA
>JAGOIB010000048.1:0-3516 GCA_017995875.1 Saprospiraceae bacterium | reverse complement strand
TATGGACACATGTTCAGGTGATTAAGGTGATGAATAATGTGCCTCCAGTAATGGCTCCAATAGAAGATCTTGATGAATGTTCATTTGATCCTCAATGTGGTGGCTTGACAATAGCTTTTAATGCACAAGCGACAGATGATTGTTCCGGTCCTGCTTCTTTAAGCTGGAAGTATTTTATAGATCTGGATAACAACAATTCTTTTGATTACGTGTCAGCGGTTGTAACTGGTGAGACTATTCAATTTTCAAGATATATTCCAATCGGTTCGCACAGGGTTGTTTACACTGTGTGGGATAGATGTGGCAATGAAAGTACTATTGAGCAAAGCGTTACGGTCAGGAGCTGCAAGCCACCTTCTGCTAAATGTATCCATGGACTTAGTACAAGCCTGATGCCAATGGACACAGATGGTGATGGTGTTGCTGACTGGGGTATGGTCACATTGCAAGCTGAGATGTTTGATGGAGGGAGTGATCATCCTTGTGGAAATCCATTAACTGTTGCATTTAGTGCCGATCCTCTGGATGTATCCAAGGTGTTCGATTGTGCGGATCTTGGAATTAATGAAGTGGAACTTTGGGCGATTGATGAAAACGGACTTACTGATTTTTGTTTGACGACTGTTGAAATTCAGGATAATGCCGGAATATGTCCTCCAGGTATTGGTAATACTGGTACTATTTCCGGTAATATTTCAGTGCCTCAATCAGGTGCCTTGTCAGGTGCTATGATCTATCTGGATGGAAGTAGTCTTTCAGGCATACCAACTGGCTCTAATGGACAGTTTGTATTTCCGGCGATGTCCTTGGGGGGTGAATATGTTGTTCGTCCTGTTAAAGAAGGAGATGCCCGTAATGGTGTGACAACACTGGACCTTGTCAGGATTCAAAAGCATTTATTGGGTATCCAGACATTTTCTACTCCGTTTCAATTTATAGCAGCGGATGCTAACAATAGTTCGTCGATCACTGCGGTAGATATTATCCAACTACGCAAATTAATCCTTGGTTTATATACCGAATTGCCAAATAACAAATCATGGCGATTTGTTGATAAAGGACACATATTCCCTGATCCTTACAATCCATGGATCTCATCATGGCCTGAAACGTACAGCATTATTCCTTTTACCAATAGCATGAATGATGCAGATTTCAATGCCGTTAAAGTTGGTGATCTCAATTTATCAGCTAGCCTCCAGGCCGGTAATGGAATGATACTGCCTCGTGGCAATCAGCACTGCGATTTAGAATATGAAGTAATTGCCCAGCCTGAAGAAAATGTATACAGGGTTGATATCTATATGGCAGAAGCCAATACGTATGAAGCCATCCAGTTTTCATTCAATTGGGATCAAACTGGGTTTACAGTTTTGGATTGGAAGCCAGGAGAAAATTTGACTCGAGATGATGTGCGCATGCCTGAGCAACCTCAGGAGAATGCATCTGTTGCTGCCTTTGCCCTTGAAGGGTGGGCTAGTCAGAAAGCCCCATTATTGACCATGTGGGTACAAGAAACGGGCAATGCCGGATATCCATTCCAGTTATTTCTTAATCCAAATCCAACACAACCTGTTGCTTATAAGCGGGATAATGAGGAGGAAGTTTCTGTTCAATTAAAGAATCTGGTTGCACAAGCATCACGGATTTATAACAGGCCTAATCCCTTCAGGGATATGACTTCTGTATTTATGCAAAGCACACGTGATGAGAAGGGCATACTGCGGGTGTTTGACCTGAATGGACGCATAGTCTTTACAAGAGAGGTAAGTCTGAGCAAAGGAGAGAATGAATTTGTGGTTAGTAAGACGGAGTTAAGAGAGCCAGGCATATATACCTACGAAATAGAATCGAATTTTCAATACAGTACTAACAGAATGATAATAGTTGATTGATCAGGTGGGGGGTGAGAATCCCCACCTGTACTTTTTACGAATTTATCTAGTTGTCTGAAACATATTCAGGGCACATGTCACGGCTGCATGTCCCCGGTGATTAAAAGGCTGACCTATTAAATCAAATTAATTGTATTCAAGATGAGAACGTTATTAACATCAGGTTCAAACCGGATTTCCCAAAGGGCGATCGTTTCCTGTTTATTTATGACAGGGTTGTTGAGTAATCTAATTGCATCCCCGGATGATTGGTCGATGCAGGCTAGCAACAATAACCTTAGCGCATGGAATTTCTATATGGATTCCGATGTCACAGCAGAGGATAATGTTGCATTTCCATTGCCGGAAGTAGCGCTGAGTTGCCTGCCGGATGTTAATATCTCACTTGGTCAAGGTGGATATGTTGTCCTGACGGCATTGATGCTGGTCAATGCTCCGCAATATGATGCCAGCCAATATGTTGTTGACATTATGGGCCCATTGACAAATACAGTCACTTGCGCGCAACTCGGACAAGAATTGATGGTAGTGGTGACAGAGACACCAACAGGAAATAGCTGTATGTCTACCGTTTTCATCGAAGACAAATTAAGACCGGTGTTGAATTGTACAGCCGATGTCTTACCATGCAATGTTGATATTGCAACCTTGGATTTTGAGGATTACCTCGAACCCGTTTTTGATAACTGTGATCCTGATCCGGATGTATGGTATTCCTACGTGATCCAAAATTTGCCTTGCAATGCTAATCATTATACGCAACAGATATTGGTCACCTGGACTGCGACTGACAATTCAGGTAACAGTGCAACCTGTCAGGATATTATTTATTTGCGTCAGCCTGCTTTAGGTGAAATCGTTTTTCCATCTGACATTTCTATTAGTTGTGTCAATGCCAATATTGATCCATCCGTTACAGGAGAACCAACTTTTAATGGAGAACCTTTAGGTGGAACATGCGGGTTTACAGTTACCCATACGGATGTAGTCATCCCGATGTGTCCTGGTGCCCAGAAGATATTGCGAACATGGAATGCCATGGATTGGTGTACGAGCGGTCAAGTTTCGGATGTCCAGGTTATTTTAATTGTTGATAACAATGCACCTGTGATAACGTGTCCACCAAACATTACTGTAAGTGCTAATCTTGGGATGTGCACAGCAAACTATACATTACCTAATCCGCCTGTATCGGACGCATGTGCCAATGCAAATCAGATTGATGTAGATATTTTTGTAGCTGGAATACCTGGAATATATTCTCCTGGTCAGGTCGTTAACCTGGGACTTGGCACAACGCTTATCACTGTACGAGCAACAGATCCATGTGGAAATTCGAGCCAATGTCATTTTACAGTGACTGTAAGAGACAATACTCCACCACTTATTATATGTCCCGGTAATGTCACAGTTGATTGCACAGCGAGTACTTTACCAGCAAATACAGGTAGTGCTACAGCAATAGACCTTTGTGATTCATCTCCGGATATCACTTATACGGATGTAACCACAGCTTCACAAAGTTGTGCATTAGGGTACAACATCACCCGGACATGGAAAGCAACGGATAATAGCGGAAATACAGCCATTTGTATGCAGATGATTGTATTCACTGATGCTT
>JAGOIB010000183.1 GCA_017995875.1 Saprospiraceae bacterium | reverse complement strand
CGTATCAAGTTGTAACAATAAAGTCTGAAGTAATAAACCCCTGTAAAAAAATTCAACCGCAACAATGTAGATCGTCCAGGTGAGTGCACTTAGGAATAATATGTTGGGTCGCCAGAAGCGCACTCTCACTTCAGGATAGACTTCAAGACTGGAATCTGACCTTGTAGTCAGCAGACCAATGACAATGACCAACACAATACCTATCCCGGTGTAGAGCAATACTTCATTGTTGATTTGAAATGAAATATGGAGATCGTGCAGTGATGGCCGCCCTACCCAATCTGTCCATCGGATAATCATCAATGGAACCAATGCATAAATGATCGTCCCAAGTGTGCGTCGTCGAAGGACCCTTTTAACATAAGGTGGGTTGTTGTCATACATGACCTGATATCTCACAGGCAACCTAAGGGAAGTAGCAAACGCATGCCAAAGAATAAAACCGAGAGATGCAATGGCAAGACACAGAATAAGTAGTTCATTTTCCATATCAGCAATAACGAAGAAGCAGTGAAAGAAAGGGGAGTTGAGCTAAGTGAAGGAATACCTCACTTTCAAATCTTTTATTAAAAGAGGAATGCATGGATAAAAGGCTTTGAGGTTAAAATACTAAGAGTTCTGCTTGCTCTTGCAGCAGCTTGCCCCTTCCATGCGCTTATGCAGATACTAATTAAATAAAAATCCCTGAAATTGCCAAACTATTTCCTTTCAGAACCTTTTCATTCCTCCATGTATCTTTAGCCGAAGAATACGTTTGGCCAACCAAATCGTATCATCATTTTTACACCACGCAATTCAACCCAATGGCAAGGCCTACCTTATACCTTCTCGATGCTTATGCGCTCATTTTCAGAGCCTACTACGCCTTTCTCCGCAACCCCAGGATCAACAGCAAAGGCCTCAATACCAGCGCTATGTTTGGCTTCGTCAATGCCCTCGAAGAAGTGCTCAACAACCGCAAGCCCTCTCATATTGCCGTCTGTTTTGATCACAAATCACCCAATGTCCGAGTTCAGGAATTTCCCTATTACAAAGCACATCGCCAGGAAACACCGGAAGACATAAAGATTTCCGAACCCTATATCCGGAGTATTATCGAAGCCTATGGCATACCTATTCTTGAAGCACCCGGATATGAGGCAGATGATGTCATAGGAACACTCGCTAAGAAAGCAGAACAGGAAGGCTATGATGTTTACATGGTGACACCCGATAAAGATTTCGGCCAGCTAGTCTCTGAACACATCTTCATGTATAAGCCCGGCAAACAAGGTAATGGCCCTGAAATCTGGGGACCGAAAGAAGTAACCGAAAATTATGGCATCAAACGACCCGAACAAGTCATCGATATTCTCGGCCTCATGGGAGACGCAGTCGATAACATTCCTGGCGTAAAAGGTATTGGAGAAAAAGGAGCCGCCAAACTCATTCATGAATGGGATACGATCGAAAATATTTATGCCAACATTGATCAGTTCAAAGGCAGCACTAAAGAAAAACTGGAAGCCAGCAAACAAGCTGCTATTGATTCTAAAAAATTAGCAACGATTCTCCTGGATGCCCCTGTGCCATTTGATCACGACAAACTTATCCTTGATCCTCCGGATGCAGAAAAACTTTCTTCCATATTCAGCGAACTTGAATTTAAGACACTCGGCAAAAGAATCCTTGGAGATAATTTTGAAGTGAATGCGTCTGCTGCTGCGCCATCAACACCAAGGGTTAATACCGGAGCCGTACAAGGCAATCTCTTTGCACAACCTGAAGAAGAAGATACTGAAACGCATCATGCACCTGCCGGAAAAAATATTCATAACACCCCTCACACATATCATCCTGTTGTCACCGAAGCAGAAAGACAATCGCTCATTACCAAATTGCTTGCTGCTAAAGAGTTTGCATTCGATACAGAGACTACCGGGCTTGAAGCGGAAATGGAAATCGTTGGAATGTCTTTTTCGATCACACCGGGTGAAGCCTATTACGTGCCATGTCCCCTTGATTTTGATAAAGCAAAGGCAGTAGTACAGTCTTTTGAAAAAGTGTTTACCAATCCTGATGCACTCAAGATAGGACACAACATTAAGTTTGATATGAAAGTGTTGCGCTTGTATGATGTCATCGTTGCTGATCCGATCTATGACACCATGGTGGCGCACTTCATAGCAGATACACACATCCGTCACAAAATGGATGTGATGGCCGAAGCCTATCTTGGTTATTCACCCGTTTCGATTGAAGAGTTGATTGGGAAGAAAGGTAAAAACCAACTTTCCATGCAAGACATCGGGCTGGAACGCATCACAGAGTATGCAGCGGAAGATGCTGATATCACGTTGCAACTAAAGGCAGTTACTGACAAACAAATAGAAGCTGTACACGCTGAAAAACTTATCTATCATCTTGAATTTCCCTTGATACACGCACTGACCGCGATGGAGTTTGAAGGAATCGGGTTGGACGTACCTTTTCTAAATGAATATTCCAAGACACTCGCGGTAGAATTGTATGATATGCGTGACAAGATCTACAAGATCAGCGGTGTGGAGTTCAATATCGATTCTCCAAAACAAATGGGTGATATCCTGTTTGATCATTTGAAAATCCCTTACGAAGGTTCAAAAACAAAAACAGGACAATACGGTACAAGCGAAGACATCCTTGCACCGCTCCAGGAGAAATATGAAATCATAGACCATATCCTCAATTATCGCGAACTGACCAAACTCAAGTCAACGTATATCGATGCATTGCCTTCATTGATCAATCCAAAGACAGGAAGAGTGCATACCACTTTTGGTCAGACGATCGCTGCGACCGGGCGTCTCGCATCCAACAATCCAAATCTTCAAAATATTCCGATACGGACAGACAGGGGAAAAGAAATCCGTAAAGCCTTTATTCCACGCAACAGTGACTACCTCATCCTGTCAGCGGATTATTCGCAAATCGAATTGAGGATCATTGCAGCCATCACGTTGGATGAAGGAATGATGGAAGCTTTCAGGCTCGGAGAAGATATTCATGCCACCACAGCTTCTAAAGTTTTCAATGTACCTCTTGCTGATGTCACCAAAGAAATGCGCCGCCGGGCTAAAGCAGTCAATTTCGGATTAGCCTATGGCCAGTCCGCTTTTGGCCTTTCACAAACATTGGGCATTTCCAGAAGCGAGTCGAAGGAAATCATCGACAATTATTTTGAAAAATTCCCGGGCATCAAAAAATACATGACAGACACTGTTTCTTTTGCCCGCGAACATGGATACATTGAAACAATCATGAAACGTCGCCGCTACCTCCGTGATATCAATTCTAAAAATCAAACCGTTCGCTCACAAGCTGAACGCAATGCTATCAATTCACCGATCCAGGGCTCTGCCGCAGATATGATCAAGCTGGCGATGATTGCCATTTACAATGAAATGCTCCACCGCAAATTGCAATCAAAGATGTTGCTCCAGGTGCATGACGAATTGGTCTTCGATGTATACAAGACAGAGGAACAAGAATTGCGCGAACTCGTGGAAGACAAAATGAAACATGCACTACCGAACCTCCCCGTGCCGATAGAAGTTGGGATTGGCGTTGGGGAAAATTGGCTGGAAGCACACTAAATTAGTGTCGAGTGACGAGTTTCGAGTTTCGAG
>JAGOIB010000047.1 GCA_017995875.1 Saprospiraceae bacterium | reverse complement strand
CACCACCCTCACCGTCTTTACAAATCCCTTATCTGTTTGAAAACGCAAGACATAGGTGCCGGCACTTAATCCTGAAGCTGCAAGATCGAGTTCAAGCTGATACTGACCTGCCTGCATCGTTGATGCCTGAAGCAACATGTTGTATGGATGGCCTAACATGTCAAACAATTGCACCTCTACCCCATCATTGATGGGCAATTCAAAAATAGCCGTCGTTTTTCCACTGGTGAGTGTTGGCTGAGCTGTAAAGCTATACCCTTCGGATTCAAAATCCTTCACGCCGGAAATGAGGCTTGCAAAATGAGCTATCACTGTCCCTGCGTTTTGAATTTCTATCCGGGCCACCTCCTCTTCACCCGGAGGGCTTGTTTCAGTGGTTTCCCAATGGTCAAATGCATAGGTTGCATTATCGCGGACTACGGCTTCCACCTTGGTATCAATTCCACCATAGTATTTAGCGGTATAGGGAAAATCATGAACTGTCAGACTATTGATATTCAAACTACCCTCACCCGGCGGATCCACATCAAACGTCACTTCATATGGTCCATCTATATTGTAACACGATGCTATCACATCAGGAAGCTTTTCGCAACGCTGGGAAATGTAATTTTTTAGCTTCAGGTAATTATGCTCCCATTCGTCCATGGTGCCGCCAAACCTGTCGATATGTCTCGCCATTTCGGGTTTGATCAGGTTGTATTGACTCTCCAGAAAATTGAGCATGGTATCGCAATTGAACATGGTATTCATCAGGTCAGCATACCGCGTGATATAGTATTCATCAAAACCAGGGTTGGTTCTAAGTTTCAATAGGGAGGCCATATGGTTGTTTACGTCCGCCGTTAAGTAATACCAGCCTTCCGGAAAATAGTAAATAGTATCTCCCGGCAAATACACTGTGCCGTTGTCAGGATCAATCACCGTATCCTCCGCAATCCACAGGTATTCTTTATAATAGAAAGAATCAACGTCTATCAGTGTTTCAACATCACAAGGAGATGCGGAAGCTGTCGTATCAGGAATGCCTGTATAGTTATAATAATAACCAAATGTCGCATCGTTGTCCCAAAGGATAAAGCCCCATTTTTTATGCCCACCATCCGGATTCAGTCCACGCCACCATCCGGTATTCCAGTTGAGCCAATCTGAACACACGGTTGCAGAATTGACGATGATATAATCAACCATACTGGGCAGATCGATCATCGCGGCCACAGAATCAAAATTGGATTGCACGGTCATATCGTTTTGAAAAATAAAATCCTGTGTCTCCTGAAAATCATCCAATGCCTGATCACCTCCGTATTCGGCCCATGTATCTCCCCAGGTGAGTATATATTGAATATCATATTTACTCTGCCCGTAGTAATACTCTGTGTAATCAGAATCATCGGGAAGTTCACGAAGATCATATACACCCCAATAACGGCCGTTCATATAAACAATCGCTTTCTCACCACGTCGCACATCGAGATTGAGATGATTGCGATCAGCAAGATTCTGAATAAAGGCATCACGG
Organism: Saprospiraceae bacterium; assembly: GCA_017995875.1. Next base: position 12,398 of record JAGOIB010000047.1, on the reverse strand, counting down.
AGGTGAGCACCTCCACCAGGTGTTTGTGAACCATCAGGGTAATTGTCATCACCGCCTGCACGAAGGATGACGCGTTGAAATTCTTCTCTGTCACTTTGGCTGAATATTTTTTCCTTCAGGTGACGGGAGTAACCCATTTCATCCCGGCTGACCCAGTCGAGTGAACGTTGATTATTGACCCAGGAATCCTGGCCATGCGAATTGAGTTCGCCATACGATCTTGTCTTGAGAAGTTGGTCAGTCCCGAAATATTCGATCGAACCTACCGGTCTCAGATCCTGATTACCATTTGCTAAATTCAACAAATCATCTCCGGCTACTGAAACCACCGGCAGTGTATGCGATTCATTAATAAAATAGGTGCAATACTCAACAAAGCCCGGCAACACTTCAGGATCATTGGAAAAAGCCCGTGCCTTGAGGACCTTGGTAGCGGGAATCGGTATGCCTGTCTGATACAAAAATGAAGAAGGGCCAGGTACAGTACCATCTAATGTGATCCGGACTTCAGCATTTGGTTCGCTATTGATGATTTCTACTGTTTGCGTGCCGGTATAAAATCCAGCTTCTAAACTGAACTCAGGTTTATTGGCATAGCTTTCATAAGGAGTGGATGTATTGTTGGATGCTCCGGGTGTAGGTTCGGTAAAAATACTCCAGGTGGTGACACCATCCGTCGTGCGACCGCGTGAATGGTCCACCTGATTTTTTTTCATTTCTCGTTTGTCAACGACAGTGCCGGCAGGATTTGCCAGGACAATGATTTCTGCAGTGCTCTTGGTTTGGGTGAGTTTGAAATTGGTGTGCATTCCGGCATTACGTCCACTGCACCAAAACAACTGATATCCACCGGGTGCAATCTCGACATCTTCATGTATTGTCCACAGTGACGGATCATCTTCATCATCAGACAAGTGCCATCCATTTAGGTTGACCGGATTTACACCGGCATTGTATAGTTCAATCCAATCTTCGGGCTTGTTGAATTCATCAGGATCCCTGGTGAGGTTAGCTGCAGAATATTCATTGATGACAATCTGGGATTTAAGCCCTGAAGTAAGGAATAAAAAGAAGCTAAAAATGGCTAAACGTAAAAATGGATGAGTTAAAAATTTCATAATCATTTTGAGTTATAAAGGGTGTAATTGTCCGGAGCTTCCGCATGGTGATAGCAGGTCCGGACTGTAAGCTATGAAATGGATTTCATTTGGCAAAAATTCACATCCCCTCCACAAAATACATCTCCACTTCCCCTTTCCCTTTTATATGGATATGTCCCCGGGGTATACATGTAAATTTATCCTTGACATATTCGTAAGTCGTATGGCTGATATTGACCATCCCGGACTGACCTGCGCTTTCAATCCTGCTGGCTGTATTGACGGTATCTCCCCATATATCGTACTGAAACTTCTTGACCCCGACAATACCTGCCACAACAGGGCCCGTATGAACACCTAATCGTATTTCGAAAAAGGTCTGGCCCTTTGCCCTTCTGATTTCCTGCTGTTCCATTACAAATCTTTGCATAGCCAGTGCTGCATTGACTACATCTACGGCATGGGTTGTATTGGGTGTAGGTAATCCACCCGCCGCCATATAAGAATCACCAATCGTTTTGATTTTTTCTATTCCATAATCCTGTATAATCCTGTCGAAGCCGGAAAAACAAGCATTGATATCATTCACCAGATCGCCTGCACTCATTCTGGCAGATATTTCTGTAAACCCAATGATGTCTGTAAATAAAACCGTTACCAGATCTAAATGCTTGGCTTCAGCAGATCCTTTGGCTTTAAGTTCTTCGGCAACTTCTGCAGGAAGAATGTTGAGCAACAATTCATCACTTCGCTTTTTCCCTTGCTTTATTTTATTGCGTTGGGTCAGGAATATTCCGGCAAAGAGCAAGACCACCGCAAAACCCGCCATGAATCCATTCCGAACCATTTTTTGCTTTTGCAATATTTTCTGCGCGATAAAATCTTTCTTATCCTGTTCCACTTTAGCCAACGATTCCTTTTTATCAAAATCATATTGCATCTGGGTCTCTACCAGCTTTCTGGTATTCTCTTCATTGGAGATGCTATCACGAGCAGCCACATAAAGTTTATAATGTTGCAGGCCCTGCTTGCTATTGCCTGTGATACTGTCCAGATACACTAATGTCGAATAGCTTTGCCTGAGATTATACAGCGAACCGATTTCTTTTGATATGGATACTGCTTTGGTGAGTAGTAATGATGCTTCCTCATATTGCCGGGTGGCTATCCGCGACCCTGACATAGAGATATATGTCGCAGCTATGCCCTCCTGATCCTCCAATTCCTCTTGCAGTTTGAGGGCCAGGTTAAGATACTTCATCGCCCCCTGGTGATCTCCCTGTGCTTTATATACCTCACCGATATTAATATAGGTATTAGCCATGCCATATTTATCGCCTATTTTTTCCTTGATCGCAAGGGAGGCATTAAAATTTTCCAAAGCTTCTGCATATTTTCCTTCTTTATCATAGATAGTACCAATATTGTTGTACCCGATGGCAATACCGGCATCCTGCCCAAGTCTTAACCTGATCTCAAGTGCGGCTTTAAAATTTTCAAGGGCCTTTGCATTATCACCGAGTTCCTGATACGTAGCGCCCATGTAGTTATATGCATAGGCAATGCCTGTTTCATAATGAATGGCTTCATCGATGCGTAGTGAAAGCAGAAAAAATTTCAGTGCCTCCGGATAATTGGCTTTTAACCGATAGACCTCTCCCAGATTGGCATACGTTTCGCCCAATCGCAGGCTATCATTTAACGCTTTACGGAGTTCAATAGCCTGCTGATAATAATCTATGGCTTCTGAATAATTCCCTTGCTTCTTGCTGACCGATCCGAGGATATTAAACCCAGCTGAAAGTGCCTTCTTGTTATCAAGTTTTGAGGACCAGACCAGGAGTAAATTGGCATAATACCGGCCACTATCGGGATTGACCCTATTATAGAGCGACGCTAATTTCTCAAGATTTTTGATGATAAACGTATCGCGTAATGTGGTATCCCGGGCACCAGAAACCTTCCTTTCATTATTCAAACGCTGCAGATCTCTCAACAATGAATCGATGAGGTGCTGATTTTGTGAATAAATGCTTGAATGAATTGCAAGAAGACAAATCACAAGGGAAAGAGATAATTTCATAGAGGGCAAGATACGTACAAGACCCGAAGTCAGTATTCCAAAAATTCAATTGGCTAATTACCAGGATTTGTTTAATTTCCATTTCTAAACCGCCGGCAAGTACGGTATTTAGTAGTATAAATTGTACACTACCTATTTCAAACAAAAATCAGCATATGAAACCTCTATTCATCAGCGCAATATGTCTCCTGACGTTAGTCCTGAAAGGCCAGGAATCACAAAGCATCTCCACAGGACAGGGATACAACCAGCAGAGTTACATCAACCTTGCTGAAGGCACTGAGCACAAGGTAGCCAATGCAGCATGGGATATAGCTTTTACGGTGGCCCCACAGGATGCCGGAGTCTTTATCAATGAAAGTGTTGGGTCTACTTCAGGAGCACTTCCTATCCAGGCGTTTTTCACCATCTCTGAAGATTTCAGTGTTGTGCCAGAACTATCTTCCATCGAGGATTTCCCATTGTTTAATCGTGAATCATCCTGGTCGTATGGTGCCATAAATGAATATCGTGATGCAGGAAACCCGAATGACTATGGATGGGGAATATACAATCCGACTACGCAGGAAGTCAATGGCCTTTATGTATTTGTGATAAAGCTTCGCGACGGCTCCTATCTCAAATTTCAGATTCAATCCCTGATCAATGGTGTATACACCTTCCGGTATGCCAATCTTGATGGTTCAGGTGAAGTAACAAAAACAATTTCCAAAGCCGATCATGCTGGAAAAGTGCTGGCCTATTTCAGTTTTGCATCCGGTGAAACTATCGATGTGGAACCATCCGATGGTTTTGATTTACTATTCTGCCGATACTATGATTTGATTCCCCAGGGAGCAGACTCCGTGCAATACCTCGTTACCGGAATATTATCCGGAGCAGGTGTGCAAGTCGCAGAAGCTAGCAACGTGGATCCGGCAACAGTTCAATTCCAGGATTATGCCGATTCTCTTTCTTCCAATCTGGACATCATCGGGCATGACTGGAAATACTTTGATCTCAATGCCTTCGAATGGATCCTTCCTTCAGATCTTGTTTATTTTGTAAAAACCCTGGATGACCGTGTATGGAAACTAAGATTTATGGAATTTCAAGGGAGCAGCACCGGTACCGCGGTTTTCGAAAAAACTGATCTGGGTGTCATTTCTGCAGTTAATGATCCTTTGTCACCACTCTCCGAATTCTTAGTGTATCCTAATCCTGCCAGTACTGAAGTAAATGTTTTGTACACACTGCGTCATAATTTAACATCTGATGTGAAACTCCAGCTACTGGATGCTTCAGGACGTTTTGTGGATCAATTCACAACCCAGGCCGGAACAGGCATTAATGTCTTTACTATTCAACGGGATGATTTGCTTTCCGGTATTTACTTTATCCGGATATTGGTTGGAGATCAATCTTTTACAGGCTCAATGAATATCACACGATAAACACTGGATTTGTTAGCAAACCCTTTGACCGGTTTTGAGTAAGGCGGCAATTCAATATTCCTTCCTGTTGCATGGATGTTGAATATCATTTTGTTTATTCCATCCACTCACTTCTCTGTTTGCTGAGCTTCGAGCCCATAACGTATGGCCGCCAGGAGTATATCAACGTTTATATCTTTCAGTGTTTTGAACTTGATGCAATATCCGGTCACGCTTGCCTTTCCAATATCTTTTCCATACGTTCTGGCCAGGTAGGTCTTATCTGCGATACCAAGGATGTAGACTGAGATTCCTGTTGTGTTTGCGCTCAAACCAATTTGATAAAACTCCCTCGATGATCCATCAGCATATTTTATGGTCTGAAGGCCATAGCCAATGTTCGGATTCGAAACAACTTTATGCTCACTGTTCTTGCCATCCAGGAACCATAATTTAGTTCCTGGTTTTAGTTCCAGGATGAGGCGGTGCAATGCATCCATATCGCTGCGTTTTGGCCCAGGTTGACTGTCAATATACGCCTTGATCTGTCCTTGTATATTCATTGTTTTTCCCATTCATTGAAGTAAAATTCACTACTATCTGGCAAATCGATGTCAGCGCTGGTCAGTAACGTTTCTATTGTTCCACTATACTATTTTCAAATTCCACTATCCATTCGATACCGTATTTGTCTCTAAAACAACCAAAATATGTACCCCAGGGACTATCCCCAATAGGTCCTTCTATTTGTCCTCCCACGGAAAGCCCATTAAATAATTTGTCAGCCTCTGCTTTACTTTCTGCACTGATGACAATTTTACTTCGGTTCTCATTTTCGTTTGTTTTTCCCATAATTTCCGGAACATCATTTGCCATCAACATATTACTTTTACCGATAGGCAAAGCAATATGCATAATTTTATTTTCCTCCTTTTCTGCAACCCTGAATTCAGGACTTGCAAGGTCTTTGAAACGAATAATCTTTGCAAACTCGCCGCCAAAGACTGATTTGTAAAAGGTAAATGCTTCTTCGGCATTTCCGTTGAAGTTGATGTGAGGATTGATACGTGCCATAATTCTTGATATTAGATTGTTAAATTCGTTACTTTCTTTTTTTTGTTCTGACTGCCTTCCTGATCGCTATCGGGATGCCAATAGATTATCCAGGTTAGTCAGGCTCATGGTAAATCCTTCTTTAAAGCCCATTTCAATCATCCTCTCTAAGCGGGCAAGAGATTCATTGTAAATACTAATGTGCACTTTGGTAATGCCACTATGCTCGCTAAATGTATAATCCCATTCGGAGCCTGGTAATTGAGGATTTTCATCTTTGTCTGCAAAAGCATTAAAGAGCTTGAAATTCGTTTTTGGACTAATGGAGGTATATTTCTGGAGTATCCATCCTTCCTGGCCATCCGGGCCAACCATGGCATAGAATCTTTTACCACCCACTTCAAAATTCATGTGTTTCGTTCTTGATTTGAAGGGTGCAGGCGCAACCCATTGGTCAAGGATTTCTGCTTTGGTGAATGCATCCCAAACTAAATCAAGGTCGGCGGCAAATTCCCGGGTGATGTATACCGTTTGCGCTGCTTTGTCAAGGGTAAAGTCAAATAGCAAATTGTTGCTCATTTCTTATTTTTTTTGATGGTGGATAATACGTTGTCAAGTTGATTAAACTGCGTTTCCCAGTTCTTTCTGAATTGGGCTAACCAATGGTCTAATTCCTGCATTTTTTTAGGATTGAAGTGATAGTAGATTTCTCTACCTGACTGTTCAGGTGTAATCAGTTCACATTCCTGTAATACCTTGATATGTTTTGATACGGCCTGCCGGCTCATATCAAATTGTTCTGCCATCACCGTTGGTGTTAGCGCTTGTATCGCGATCAACGCCAGAATAGCCCTCCGTGTCGGGTCTGCAATGGCCTGGAATATGTCCTGTTTCATAGGTTAATGTCTAATTGCGCAACTCTCAGGTTGCAAATGTATGCGCAACTTTTGAGTTGCGCAAATTTATTTGCAATTATTTTAGGTCGCCCGGTATTAATAGCAAAAAGCCCGGCATAAGACGGTTCCGCCAATGTCGTTAACCTCTTTTTTACCTCCACGAACCCCTCGTGACATAGCCTGTTTCGGTACAAGGCCTGTCTGACCTCCTTTTATAGCAGTAGTTTCATTTCTTAACCAAAGTCAATGAGATTGGTAAAGGGGGCCTATACTTTTGTGCCATCAATTAAACAAAAACAAAAAACAAAAACAAAATGAAAGCAGCAGTTTATACCCAATATGGTGCACCAGAAGTCCTTCAGGTCAAAGAGGTTGAAAAGCCAATGCCCGGAAACAATGAAATCCTGGTACGGATTAAGGCCACCGCCGTCAATTCCGGTGACTTGCGTTTACGCAAAGCTGACCCATTTGCGGTCAGATTTATTTTCGGTTTCCTAAAACCCAAAAAGCAGATCCTCGGTAGTGTCTTCTCCGGCGAAATTGAAAGTGTCGGTAAGGATGTAAAACACTTTAAAGCAGGTGATGCTGTCTTTGGTCATACGGATATGAGTTTTGGTGCTTATGCTGAATATATATGCATGCCTGAAAATGGGTCACTGGCAATAAAACCCACTACTATTACACACAAGGAGGCTGCAGTCATTCCTTTTGGTGGTGTTACAGCATTACATTTTATAAAAAAGGCAGCCATAAAGCCAGGGCAAAAAGTCCTTGTAGTAGGTGCTTCCGGTGCGGTGGGAAGTGCTGCCATTCAGTTGGCAAAATCATTTGGCGCTCATGTGACCGGTGTATGCAGCACAGCCAATATTGCTTTGGTAAAATCAATTGGTGCAGACGAAGTAATTGACTATACGAAGGAGGATTTTACGCAGAACGGTGAAATGTATGATGTGATCTTCGATACTGTGAATTCAATATCTGTTTCACGAAGTAAAAAATCGCTCCATAAAAACGGGAAGATGATCTTAAGTGCCGCAGGTATGCCTGAAATGCTTCAAGGCGCGTGGATTTCTATGACGAGTAGCCAAAAGGTCTTGACCGGTGTGATAAGTCATACAGCAGCAGATATTAATTTCCTGAAAGGTCTTATCGAAACCGGCCAATTTAAGCCTGTCATTGACAGGACGTATACTTTAGCACAAATTGTTGAAGCGCATGCTTATGCTGAGAAAGGACGTAAGAAAGGAAATGTGGCAATAGACGTGTAAGTATTAAAGCTTATTCGCTATCCTTTTTCTGATCCTGCTTAATGATTCGGGTTTTACACCTACATAACTGGCAATTTGATATTGCGGAATTTTTTGAAACAAGTCAGGTCTTGATTTTAATAGTTTCAAATAGCGCTGTTCCGCAGTATCCGTGGTGTACGACGACATGATTTCCTGTTGCTCCGCAAAAACCCTCTCCATTACTTTTCTCGAAACGGTCTCCAGTTTTGAAAACCGCTTGTAGAGGCTTTCTTCTTTTTCTCTGTTTCCTACAACCAATGTGCTGTCGATACAGCAATCCAAATAATGACCGGAAGGTTTGTGCTGACTAAAACTATTCATTGAAATGACCCATTGCTCTTCGGTGAAGAAGTTATTCGTTTTTTCTTCACCATCCACCAGGTAAAATTGTCTGACACAACCTTCCAGCACAAAATAAACTTCTGTAGAAACTTGTCCTTCTTTAAGCAAGACAGTCCCCTTCTTATATTGCTGAATGCTCATCGTTTCCACAATAGCTTCAATCTCTTCCTGTGAAAGAGGCATGATGCGTTGAAAATAGGCCAGGAGTTTGTTATCCATTGAAATTGTTTGTTGGTCGTGCAGTGTCATCTGCAACATCTGCCAGAAGACACATATGGGCTGTTATGTACTTCCCTTCCAGTATTCTGATTCAAGATAATAATCTTTACATAAACCGAAACTTCCTGTGTGCATTGCGATCTGAAAGGGCATGAAAAAAAGATATTTATATTTGTATGCACCATTTCCCGGAAACCATGAGCGGAACAAACGTCAGTGAAGCTGAGATAAAAAATGCGTGGTACACCTACCTTACCACGGGCGAAATGCCTCCCAGTGTCAACGTCTCGTGGTTTGAGCATAAAACCTTTCGTCCTATCATTAAAAGACTTCCCAGGAGTCCCAGGTGCCATATATGTTATATCCCGTTTGAAGGCATCGGGGGATGGATATTCCGCAAAATGCTGGGTGTGAAAGCGTCCGTGATGACTCCCCACTTATGCAACCTGTGTGAGCGGTTTGCCCATAAATATCACGGTGGTGCAGAACTCGATATCGCGGTGATGTTTGTAGATATCCGGAACTCCACCTCCATGGCTGAGAAAATGTCCGCTGAAGAATATAGCCGTGTAGTAAATCGCTTTTACGCAGCTATCACCAAGGTGATCTATCGAAATTATGGAATGGTGGAAAAGCTCCAGGGCGATGAAGTAGGTGGTTTTTTTGTACCGGGATTTACAGGTCCTGAGTATAGGATCAATGCCTTGAAAGCTGCTCGTGAGGCTCTTGTCGCATTAGGATATCCGACATCGGAAGGACCATGGATAGAAGCGGGGATCGGGATTCATTCAGGGATCACATATGTAGGCAGTGTGACCACGCATAGCGGTGTGTCCGATGTGTCGATCCTGGGCGATACGGTCAATATTGCAGCCAGGCTCGTCTCGCAGGCTCGTGGAGGAGAGATCGTGATTAGTGAAGAGGTTCGCAAAGGAGCCGGGATCCAAACAGACAACCTGGAATCGCGGAGGTTATTGTTGAAAGGGAAGTCAGAGGAAATGGATGTGTGGGTTATTGGTAGATAAGCCTTTTGACCCTGGATCACAAGATCAAATGACGTTCATTCCAGTACTGGTTTTAAAGTTCTCAACTTTCCTAATTCCAATTACTAAAAGCAATCTGCAAATTCGCAGGCTTCCGTCCGCCCGGGCAGAAATTAATTAGAGAATTTTTGTTAGTTGCAATATCGTCTAGCCGGCCTTTCACAAATATTTCTATTAGCTGATAATATGTCACTTCGGTTTTATCGGTATCCAAATTTCTTCTTCGGATGTGGGGTCATTGTTTTTGTATTTGTCACCCAGGATTTCAAAATGCGGTCTGTTGTCCAACACGTAGTCGGAATTTGGTAGCCACGTTCCAAAAATGTATTGATATATTGAATGATCTGTGTTCAGGCCTTTGTAGTCAAAGACTGCATAAAGTCCGCCTGTCAAAATAAAAGCTTCCATTTCGCTCGGTACGTTGTCCAAACTAGAAACCTCAACTGTTGCCCATTTATTGAATTCGTTGGCAGGCTTAAAGTCTGCAAAATGTGTTGACTGGTATTCGGTCATTGAAATCAGGTCATCTGTCAGATTATTGGTAATTTCATTTCGTCCTTGTATAAATTTTTTCCAAAGTTCACCAACCCTATAGTTGTCAAAACTCATTTTCATTCGTTTACCAACCAATTTCTTTTCGATGACTATTTCAATTCTTGGCTTCAACTTTCGGTAGGTTAATGGGTGAACAAATCTTTGTCAAATAGTTGACCAATAGTATACATCACCAAAAATAACAACAGAAGTGTCTTCATAATCTCATATGGAATACTGCGGATCGCCTTCAAGGATTTCCTGCTCAAGTTTAGGTGTCTCCCCTACTTTCCATAAATGTGTGCGATGCACAATACGATAGACCAAAGGACCGCCATCAGGCTGGTCACTGCGCTCCAGTGGCCGGGGTATACATACAAACTCAGTCGAAAGCTGATCAGCAGTGACGGTAACTAAACCATAGCCATGGCCACCGAAATCGAGAAATGACAAATGCGGAGCAACATCCGGATTCCGCACTGCACGGGCCTCCTTCATATCACCCGTCTCCTTCAACTTTAACGTCGACAGCACGCCATGCTTAGGTGTAACATTCATAGAAGGGATCACTTTACCATCAGGCTGATCGATGAGATGCAACATACGCATCGGATGGTCTTTGGCCATGGTTACTTCCATCACCTCGAAAAGCGTTTGCTGCGATATAGAACCGGTGATGAATTCCACACCCAGTGGCTCGTATTTCTTCGGCGGCAAGGCTTTAGAAGCCAGACCGGCAAAGAATGCATGACGATCGCCTCCAACTACACAAAAACCTGTGATGTTCTGATCGCGTATGAAATCAAATATCTCGTCCTTATCCCGAAGGAATCGATTGTCTATGACCGCATAGCCGGCATCTTCAGGCCAATGGCTCCCCATTTCACCAGGCAAATTTTGATAATCGCTACGCAGTTCCATGGTGCCAAATGTGTGTCCCCATATTTTCCACCGCGCAGTAGAAGCTCCGAGCTGTTCCATGAACCAACGTCTTTGTTCGCTGCCCAGGAAAGTCTGTGCATGCACATCCTTTGTCGGATTCGGAAGATCCTTGCCGTTAAATCGAATGGTATCGGGCGGTTTGTCTCCATTGTAATGGCGACCATAATTCATGATTTCAAAGGGCACTTGTGGAGAGACCCTTGGATAATCAGGAATATAAAAATCATCTGTCGACATATCAGGAGAACGGAATGACCAATTATCGGTGAGCAGTAAATCGACATTCTTACCCCAACGAAGTACACGTTGGATCTTCAGGCTGTTGATCGCCATCAGGTTATTAGGTTCTTCTGAAAGTCCTTCTTCGTTAAACTCCTCCATGGGTGTATCGACCACTACAGGAGCCTTGAAATGTTTGAGCTGTGGGTTGCCTGGTTGTTGGACCCAGGCAGGGATGAACTCCCACCAGGCTTGATTGGCAAAGACTTTCTGATTTTGTGCAGGAGCGTTATAGCCCCCTCCTGCCACATACTGACTTTGGTATCCTGCCCATGCAAATTCATGATTATCCCATACACACACAAATGGCCAACGGGCACGCGCATCCTGCAGATCGGGATCCTCAAGATATGCACGATAAAGTGTACGATAATCCTCCAGCGTAACAGGCAGATGAAAATTGCCAACCTTCCGACCTTGCGGGAACTTGTAGAGATCTCTGATGCGACGGCCACGGTTTCCGTTAGGATTGTCTTCCGCATACCAGGTGACTTCGTAGATAAAATCGCCGAGGTGCAAAACAAAATTTAGTTGCTGATCACCAGGACGTGCCTCATCTTCAAAGATCATCCTTCGGTAAGCATTCAGGGCGCCTTCGTTTGGGCATTGACAAGAAACAAACGTAAAACGAACCGGTGTATCTGAATCGTCACTGGGTGCCGTCAGCGTACGACCGACCCGGCTTGCGAAACCATGATCATCAATAAAGCGATACCAATACTCATGGTTTGGTTCAAGATCCTTAGCTAAAAATCGACACGTCCAATCCACATCAGCGCTGATATGCGCAGTACCACCTGCCAGGATTTTTTTGAATTGAGGTGTCGTTGAAATTTCAACGAACAATTTTTTAGCAGTACTTTCTTTTACAGGCGGACGTCTTGTCCACAAGATGACGCTGTTGGCTGTCGGATCACCTGATGCAACACCTTGTGGAAACAGGTCACGGCGCTCTGTTACCAATGTGGGTAGCTTGTTGGCCCAACCTTGTTTCGTTGTGACGGCGAAGCCAATGAAGAAGGTGGCTTGAACAAACTTACGGCGTGTTACATTCATTGGATTTCAGTTTATGCTGCTTTCTTATTTGGAAGTAAGGGCATGCATTATTTTTATTTCGGATTGTCCAAAATAATCTTAACCAATTTACCAAATCCATTTTTGCCGCCGTATAACGACCAGGGTTATGAAAATATCGACTCAATGCTG
>JAGOIB010000182.1 GCA_017995875.1 Saprospiraceae bacterium | reverse complement strand
CGGGCATAGATCATCCCTATCTCCGCAATGAGATCCTTGTTATCAGGTTGCTTTTTAATTTCTTCTTTATACACTAACAAAGCTTTATCCATCTGACCATGGAGATAATAACTTTTACCCAGCAACCTTCCTTTCAACGGCAGGCTAGCTGTAATGGCTTTTTGTGCGTATACCAGTGAGCGAGCTGTATCTCCTCTGACGAGAAAGAATCTACTGGCCAACACAGGAAGAAATTGCCAATCCCTATCCAGGTTTGGATGAAGTTTTGCCGCGTTGATAAGCTCATCAATTTTAGCAGTATCGCTTTTCCAGACATAGTACATCATCAGCGTGGAATAACTGAAACTGGTCAATAACGAGCTTTTTATTTTTGGCGCGAGCATATCCGCCAATGCCATACTATCCAGATCCAACGCTGCCCACATAGCACATTCAAAACGGACAGCACAATAGGTGCATCCCTCCATATTCAGACTATCATTAGGAAAGTCATTATAAAACCGTAGCGCTTCGCGGGGACTATGGCGATACATCAAGGCCAGGACAATGGCGTTATTGTTGGTAAACAGGTCATGCGGATCAATCTCATATTCCTTGAGATAATAACGGTATGTATCCATATTTCTCCCTTCGACATCCGCTATATGATACTGCAGCAGATGATCTTCCCGCGGTTCTAAATCCGGAAATTTCTTCCGTACAGCCTCGAGTGTATCCGCAGCCCGCTGAAACGCTCCATAATTGGAGAAATAGGTAAGTATCAACAAATATGGATCAAAAAAATCTGCATCCAGGGCGATCGCCTTGTTCAATTGATTTAAGACAAACGTTGTATCATCGGTAGCCCATGATTTCTTGGCGGCGAGATAGGCCTTATAGGCTTCGTATTTTGGAGGTGTCACTATTTTTCCCTTGCTGACCCAATACCCTTTGACCTTGCTTGCCATCTCCTGGATACAATCCATTGGATTGGATGATTTACAATGAACATCCGTGATCGATTCGATGACATCTCCTGTTTCGAGATCCCTGACATAGCCAATCATCACCATGGAATCATTTTGGTCACCATACAACATAAAGGAGCCATCCAGGATATTAACGGCACCAGATAGCGCTTTAAATTTCTTACGCCCTCTGGGTGTGTCCAGGCTTAACCCGGCCAACTGAACCATTTCGCTCGCTGATTCATAGGAGACAACATGAGCATCAGACGAAGAACTTAGCTCTTTCGTGATCCAATGCGCAGCCATTTCAGAAATATGATCCAGGGTTGGATCACCGGTATTGTTCGTAAATACAGGAACAGAAATCGATTCCTTATTAAATACGTTCGGGGAAAACTGATCATTTCTATATGGGCCAAAATACCACCAGGCTATGGCTGCTAATAGGAGTATAGGAATATAACGATAGAATTTTTTCAGATCGGGCAATTTGGTCATGAGGGAAGGGGTCGTCAAGCCCTCATTGGTCACCACAAAAACCTCCACGGGTTGAGTGACATTCTTCAACCGCTTCTTTCCAATTGACCTCGTTTTTATTTCCGGATGATTGGTCAATTCTGATTGGACGCGATCTGAAATGTAGACAGAACCAGGAATCCCTGAGGCTTGAATCCGGGAAGAAATATTGACACCGTCTCCATAGACAGTTTCATCCTTCATGACAATATCGCCAACGTGGATACCAATCCGGACAGGGATCGGGTGATCACCCTGATAAGCTTTTTGCATGGCAATACCACATTGCACTGCATCCAGGGCACTCTCATAAATGCTCAGGCTGCCATCCCCATAGAAGGCGATGACCTTGCCATTATACTCAGCCGTGAATTGCTCCAGGTATTTGCGGTGGGTGGCCACCTTCATCAGCGCAGCAGCTTCGTCCTGCTGGACAAAGGCTGTATAGCCTTGAATGTCCGTAAACATGACGGCAGCCAGCTTCCTTACTTCCTTTTCAGCCATGCAGGGGATTGTGGGATGTCATATTTCAAAGATAAATAGATATAAGCTAAAAGTTAGAAGTTAGCAGTTAGCAGTGAGAAGTTTACCATGAAGTCATATTTTAAGCTGTGTCTTAATAGGAAGTTCTTACTCAAAGTACTGTATGGTTAGAAGGTTGGGTCCTTTGGCTCTCCAATATTAGCCGTTGCAGGAGCGGTGTATTGAGCGAAGTCGAAATATTTGCTCCTGCAACCAACTGGTGCCGCCTCTTGCAAGTAACGCGCAATCCATAAAGAAATGTTATTTGGTTGTTTCAAAAAATTGCTACATTTAGTTGTCTCTTTATATCATTGACCGCCCAGGTTTTATTTTGTTTCCCTGTTGCAATCCCATGCACATACCGGCGCGTCAGGGAGGCTACTATTGCATTTTCTCACTCATTAATAATTAAACAAAATGAAAATCCAAAAGCTTGCTATTGCCACGGTAGTTGCTGCCGTAGTTCTTTTATTACTTGACATGGTCTGGTACACCATGGTCATGAAGGACAGCATGAATATGCCAAACCAACGGCCTGAACCGGACATGATGTGGATGATCATCAGCTATGTTATTTCTGCATTAGCCTTTGTTTCGATCTATAGTAAATGGAACGGAGGGGGCAGCCCAGTCAATTCAGGATTGAATTATGGACTTTGGATTGGATTGTTGATTGGTTTGGGCATGAACCTGATGTGGTATTCATTGTCTACAATGATGACCTTGAACCAGGTTCTAGTTGATGCAGCCTACACTATAGTCAAGTATATAGTGGTTGGTATTGTAGTAGCATATATCGCAGGTGGTGGCCACGGCGACCGACAAGGAGGAGGAAAAATTCCTGGGTAATTATCAATCAAGTATACTCCTCACCCAAAGAAAAGGTGCTATAAAAAAAGTACGGACAGGTCGCGACCTGTCCGTACTTTTTTTATAGCACCTTTTGATTTTTAAATCTTCTCTGCCAGTACCTTCCAGACCGTATTCGTGTCACGCGAACCCCCTGGTGTTGTAAAATACCCAAAATGATGATTGGCCACAGGGTCAAGTATCAGATTTTCCTTATTTCTACCTTCCCACAATTCTTTGCATTGAAGACTTCGCACAGGAGCAAAGAGATCACTTGGTTCATCATTAATCATCCAGCTCCCAAGTTGCGTTTTTGCTTTTTCAAAGAATCCATCATACCCACCTGTCTGATCCATGGTAGAAACATCCCCCGACACCACGGTATATCGGGTTCCGGGATCTTTACTGCTATTGAGCTTGTTGATAAAATCTGAATCAGGATCTATCTGCGCTATCGACCCGCCAAGTTCAGAAGCGGTCTTTAAAAACTTAAGCAACAACCCCGAAAATGGGACGATAGTAGGTATAAAATTGACAGCAACATCCAAGGCCGTCTGTGCCCACTTCACATACCCATCGATCTTACCATACATCGATCCATTGTTTGGCGTACCTACAAGAACACAGTGATCCACAAATACATTCCCTCCCTCCTGTTCGATCATCCATCGTGCTATCAACCCTCCAAGGGAATGGCTGACGATGGTAATTCGCTTCTCATCCGCACCAAAACCAAAATCACTGAGTGTAGCCTTTAATGCTCTTGCCGTTTCGTCCAATGGCGTATTAAGGCTTTCATAGTCATAGACAAGGATCAGATCATACCCTTTCAGATTGGCGTCAGGAAGATTGTCCTTCATGGCTTTCAACATCGTCAATCCATCTCCTGCCATTCC
>JAGOIB010000046.1:11014-13929 GCA_017995875.1 Saprospiraceae bacterium | reverse complement strand
CTGACACAAATCCAGGTAGCGGCAGACAAACTTGCTGAAATCACCTGGGTTGAACGTAACCGTGAATTCAGATACAAAGGAGATATGTATGATGTCGTCCGGACAGAAACGACACCTGATGGTGGAAAGATATTCCATTGTATTGCTGACCACGAAGAAACCAAGCTCTACAGCGAAATAGAAAGCAATCTTGGCAATACACCTATCGGACATCATAATGACCGGGTGATTGTTTTACAGATGTTCAAATTTTTCTCCGGATTTCTCGATACATCATCCCACACACACGATAGCGATCTGTCCACTGTCCAAAAATGTAATGGTCATTATATAAGCACCCAACTTGAAGTAACCCTTTCGCTTCCATCCGAACCTCCCGAGTTGGCCTGTTAAGTTTAATGTATGAAGACGATCACCTGACCTTACTGCTCTCCTGCAGTATTAGGTTCAGGCTGTATTTCCTAACCATTCAATTCATATTCAATGAAACAGATCTATCTCCTTGTCGGAGCGATGATGCTTTCTCATTTCCTGTTCGGACAGACTATTACTGTTCAGGATAAGGCAACCCTAAAACCTATTGTAGGTGCTGTCATCAATGGAACAGACCCTACCACCGCCCTATTAACAGATAATCATGGTATGGCAACCATTGATGAACTCAAGAATGAAACAGAAATAAATATCAGGCTTACCGGCTACCAGACCTTTACCACTACATATGATGCATTGGTGCAAAACAATATCGTATTGCTCATCGAATCCTATCACATGTTTGATGAGGTAGTGGTTTCTGTAAGCCGCTTTGAAGATCCTGTCCGGCAGGTAGCACAACCGGTAGAAGTGATCCGGGCATCCAACCTTGCCTTTGACAATCTGCAAACGTCTGCAGATGTCATGCAGAATACAGGCAATGTATTTGTACAGAAGAGTCAGCTGGGTGGAGGAAGTCCTGTCATCCGTGGCTTTGAAACAAATAAAGTTCTCCTGGTGGTAGATGGAATCCGGATGAACAATGCCATCTATCGCGGAGGACATTTACAAAATATCGTAACACTGGATAACGCTGCAATGGATAGAATTGAAATCCTGTATGGACCTGGATCAGTTATGTATGGGAGCGATGCGTTAGGTGGCGTTATGCAATTTTTCACCAAATCACCTACGCTTTCTTCTGATGATCAATTATTGACACACATCAATGCCTTTGCCAGATATTCAACAGTGGATAAGGAAAAGACAGGCCATGTTGATTTCAGTCTCGGTGGAAAAAAACTTGGATCATTGACCAGTTTCACGTATTCCGATTTTGATGATCTACTGCAAGGAAGCAATCGAAGGGATGAGTATCCCGATTTTGGGAAACGTCCCTTCTACCAGGAACGTCAGAACGGAGTCGATGTTCAGGTGCCAAATGAAGATCCGAACTTGCAAGTTGGATCGGGATATACGCAGTATGATTTTTTGCAAAAATTCACGTTGCAGCAAAACGATCATATGTCCCATCAGTTGAATATTCAATATTCAACATCCTCAGATGTACCCAGGTATGACCGATTGACAGAAACTACGAATGGCGCTTTTGACGGCCCATTAAAATATGGTGACTGGTATTATGGCCCCCAATCACGTTTTCTGGCATCGTATAGTTTGCAATTGACCAATGATCACGGCTTGTATGATATGGCCAGAATCATTGCAGGATATCAAAACATCGAGGAAAGCAGGCATGACCGCCGCTTTGGAAATCCATCCATCAATCATCGCACTGAGCAACTGGATATATTCACCGTCAATGCAGATTTCAGCAAATTGATCGGAAAATCCACATGGCGCTATGGTATTGAAGGAACAACCAATCATGTCAATTCAACCGCCAATAAGGAAAACATTGACACCGGAGATACCGAACCGCAAAGCACCAGGTATCCGGACGGTGGTTCTGATGTGACAACGGCTGCTTTGTATTTGTCAGATCAGTATCATCTGTCAGACCGTATCACTTTAAATGGTGGTGTAAGACTGAGTTATAATTCACTCAAAGCCACCTTTGTCGATACCACGTTTTATCCGTTTCCGTTTGATGATGTCACGCAACAATATACCAACCTGAGTGGAAGCCTTGGTGCAGTATGGAATGGTAACGCCGGATGGAGAGTCAGCTTGCTTGGTGCAACCGGTTTTCGCGCACCTAATGTAGATGACCTTGCAAAGATTTTTGAATCAGTACCCGGAAGTGTTGTTGTACCAAATCCGGACCTGACCGCGGAAAAAACCTACAATGTGGATCTTGGTATTTCAAAGACGATCGATGACAGATACAGTATTGGTGTCGAAGGATATTACACTTCGTACACTGATGCGATCAAGACACAACCCGGAACGTTCAATGGACAGAGCCAGATCGAATATGATGGCGAACTCAGTGATGTGATGATGAATGTCAATGCAGGAAGTGCCTATATCTATGGTCTCAGTGCATTTGTATCGGTAAAACTTATAGAAGGGCTGACCTTATACAGCACTATCAATTATACGTACGGACGCATCAATGCAGACAGCACCGATTATCCATTGGATCACATTCCACCGGTATTTGGTAAGACTAGCCTTGATTATAAAATCAAGAAATTCAGGGCTGAAGTATATGCCATGTATAATGGTTGGAAACACCTGGAAGACTATAATCTGAACGGTGAAGACAATTATCCATTTGCTACTGTTGATGGCATGCCGTCATGGGCTACCTTCAATGTCAAGGCCTCGTATCAGCTGACACAGAATTTTACAGTCCAGGTGGGATTGGAAAATCTGCTTGATACCAACTACAGAGTCTTCGCTTCCAATATCAGCTCAGCGGGGAGGAATGTATCTGTAACGGTAAGAGGAAGCTGGTGAAAAAAGTTAGAAGTTAG
>JAGOIB010000046.1:0-10914 GCA_017995875.1 Saprospiraceae bacterium | reverse complement strand
ATTTGGCGTTTGATTTGCAATTCACGTGCATTGAGTAACGTCAATGGTCCTTCTGTCTGGGCGTTTTGAGGGTGTTCCAGTGTGAAACGGGCCTGACTATCCTGCCACTGCTGTTGGGCCATTCGAAAACGTTTTCCCAATGCTACCACTTGCAGTTTGCTACTTGCCACTTGCCGTGAAAGGTCAGCCAGATAAAGTTGCATATTCTGATTGGCAGCATTTTTATCGATAGCAATTTCACTCATGCTGACGCGAGATGTTCCTTTGAATGGAAGATTTATCGCTAATCCAACCGAAAGTTCCCGATTCAAATCCGTGCTAATTGGAAGATTTGCGTAGCGCACCTGAACAAAATCAAGTACCTGATTGGACTGTGCCCTTTCATAATTATACTCAGCATTGAGTTGATCTATTTTAATTTGTTTTTCAACGATCTGTGGATTTTGTAATACGGTCTCGGACATTTCTGAAATGACCAATTCAATTTGATCCGTCGTGACAAAATCAGCAGTATCCAGTTGCCAGGCATTGCTATCCAAAGTCATCATCGTTTGGATCGAAAGTCTCAGTTGTTCCAGGATGGATTCTGATTCAGCCATCTTAAGTACAAGATTGTCATGATCAAATTCAGTATCGATGAGTTCGTCAAGATCAGGTCCGGCATTCAATGCTGCCATTTTCTTAAGTACAGTCACTTTATCTTCATAGACCTGACGGAGTCCTTCTTGGATCCGTAGTTGAAGCTGGATATGTCGATAAGAAGCAATAGCCTGATATCTTTCTACAAGTGCTTCATGCCAGTACACGCGTTGCATTCCTTCTTTAGCAGAAAGATCCGAATCCTGAAGTAATCGTTGTTGATGTATTTCGCTGAAGCCATTGACGGATACACGTCCCACATATTCCTGTCGGCTTATATCAAATCGATCAGTCTCTGTACGCAGGCTGATTTGGTTTACAAAAGGTAGATTTAAATTGGTTTGCCGTATATACTCCACCTGTTGCTGATGTAAATCGACTACCAGATCTTGCCGGGCTGAAGCCAATACATTTCCACTTGTGATACGTATTTGACCCGGGCATGACACCACGATCCAAAAGAACACCAGCGAACAGGTCCATTTTTTATTCATCAAGTGCATGCGTTGATTACTTACCAATTGAAGCAGAAAGAAATGGGTTGAAGAAATAAGGAAAAGAAAGAAGCATTCGGAAGATTCAGTCGACGCAAAACAACTTTTTCCTTTTGTAAAAAGTTATTGGTGGCAGGAATTTCGATCAACACCTCACGCCCATAGGATTTGATTTCTGGTATTTTGCGAAGTCGTTCAGGAATTTCTACAATTCGGTGACCCAATCCACTCACCCGTCCCAGACACGTTTCATCAGGGTGTAAGCTGGATGAAACAGCAAGCGAATCGCCAACTTTTACTTCGAGGCTTAAACTTTCATGCACATAGGCTACAACGGTGTTAGGGTTTTGCTCGTAAAAAGATATAAGGACATTGAAGGAAGGAATATTTTCTCCGACGTGACAATGAATACTTCCTATGAGTCCATCAGAAGGTGCATAGATTTTTAGCTGCTCTTGTTCCCGATGATAGAGATCGATTTCTTTTTCCAGTTTACTGATTTGCGTTTGTGCAGGAATAGCCGCAATCTTCAATTCCTGTTCTAGACGGTGTATTTCTACATCAAGTGGTTCGATGGCCAGACGCAACTCATCGTTGAGGGTCTGTAATTTTGCGAGGTAAGGAGTAGATTCTACGGTTGGTGACACAGTAGAAGGCACACTTTGAAGATCAAGGAATAAGGACTGGTTGAGGGTTTGCTCTGACTCGAGTATTTTGATCCTTGCCTGTATAGAACCCATCTTCTCCGCACGCTGGGCGCGTATTCGTTCCAGGTCACCTTTGATATCATCTATATTCAAACGATCGCGGGCGAGCAGCTCACTGATATCATGCGTCAATTCGCTCATTTTGAAATCAAGCGCAGACCGCGTGACTTCCAGGAGTAAAGCACCCTTGGAAACGAATTGGCCCTCGGTGACATAAATCGAATCGATAGAACAGGCATGTTCCAGATTGATCTGCGTTTCCTGATTTTCGGCCACACCAAAAAAATTGGATGTACTACGGTTTAAGTTTTTCGTGACAACCAATAATACAAGCAGCAGAAGTGGAATGCTTATAAACAAGAGATTAATTCGTCGCATAGTCTGACCGGATTAATCGTATTGGTTAATGTAGGTATCATTAAATCCCAGTCGCACATCATTGATATCAGGTAGTTTTTGTAATGCCCGCGTCAGTTCAATGCCCTGCATTTCATTTTGCAGACGAAGTTCATAACCATATTCGATCACATCACCTTTTTGTTCGGTGGAAGTTATCCTGTATCGTTTGAGAACATAGCTGCGACAGAGTTCACGTATGATGTCTTGTGCTTTGTCAAGTTGTGGAGAGTCTGCGATAAGATTAAATCGTAATTGTCCCAACAAATTGTTTTTATGTCCATAGGGTGTCAGACGCAGGAAGAAAGCAATAAGGCAAAAGGCCGTTGTACCAATGATAGCATTGACGAAACTGTTGACTCCGCAAGCTATACCTACTGCCATGGAGGCGAAAATGAAAGCGACATTTCTTGGATTGGTGATATTGATACGAAAACGCAAAATGGCCAGGGCACCGAAGATCCCAAACCCGCGGGCCATGCTATCACCAATAGATTCCATGATCGTGGCGGTCACTATAGCCATCAGGATGAGCGATTGGATGAAGTGGTCGGGCGGCACTACATCACGTGAGGACTTCTCGTACGTGAAGACGATGAGCGATGACAACAGGAAGGCCAGTAAGACCGAAAAGCCAATCAGGATATACGACTGATTGTCCTGATTGGATACAGATGAGAGAAAATCCATTAGGGTATAATCTGGGATTGGATAACAAAGACAATATTACATTAAATTTACAAAGAGGAGTCGGGAATGGCATATCTGTAACCATCCCGGAGCTAAAGAAAACGGCTGAATTTTGGGCGGGAATTCCTTTTTATTCTCTTTTGTACACAATATTCGGGTATTGGGGGTGGTTAATATCAGTGTATCAAAAACTGAGTATGAAGCAAAATTTTACCTACCTACAATTGACAAGACTGGTATATGGTGAGACCACAAAAGCAGAGACAGACATGCTGCTGGAGTTGGCTGGTACTGTACCTCAGATTGCAGATTCACTGGAAATCCTTACCAAAGGAAAAGAGGCCCTGGGAAATGACCGTTTTTCACCATCTGATATGGTGATCAACCGGATCCTGGGGTACAGCGCCTCATCCGCGCCTGTTTCTGCAAGCTGATCACACCTAACCTCACGTCAAAAAAGAAAAGGCCCTGGACATGTCCGGGGCCTTTTTTTTGCACTCAAACTCATTATCTGGCACAAAAATAGTAAATATTTTTGTCATGACGAGAAAATAGTCAAAAATTGTCTGTATATTTGTCCCAGACATATAAGCCGAAACGACTATATTTATAATCCAAAATTCTTTAAAAATGTCATCAGAAAAGGAACGCGATGCGCGGTTGAAAGCCCTCCAACTCACAGTAGATCGCTTAGAAAAAACCTACGGTAAGGGCACCATTATGAAACTGGGCGACAAGCAGGTCGTCGAAGTAGAAGCCATTCCTACAGGTTCTATATCCCTGGATCTCGCCGTCGGTATTGGCGGTTTCCCAAGAGGACGGGTAGTAGAAATATATGGCCCGGAATCTTCAGGTAAAACCACCCTGGCCATACACGCCATCGCAGAATGCCAGAAGCAAGGTGGCCTTGCTGCCTTTATTGATGCCGAGCACGCCTTTGACAGATTCTATGCTGAGTCCCTCGGTGTAGATTGCGAAAATCTTCTGATCTCTCAGCCAGACAATGGTGAGCAAGCCCTCGAAATAGCTGAAAACCTTATACGCTCAGGCGCCATCGACATCATCGTCATCGACTCTGTTGCAGCCCTGGTGCCAAAAGCAGAAATAGAAGGCGAAATGGGTGATTCCAAAATGGGCTTACAAGCCAGGTTGATGTCACAGGCCATGCGTAAACTGACCGCCACCATCGGCAGGACCGGATGCTGCTGCATCTTTATCAACCAGCTCCGTGAGAAAATCGGGGTGATGTTTGGTAATCCTGAAACAACGACCGGTGGTAACGCCCTGAAATTCTACGCCTCTTTACGCCTTGATATCCGTCGTAACGGATCAGCCCTCAAGGACCGCGATGGCAATATGGTTGGTAACCATGTCAAAGTGAAAGTGGTCAAAAATAAACTCGCTCCGCCTTTCCGGGTAGCTGAATTTGACATCATGTTTGGAGAAGGTATTTCCAAAGTGGGTGAAATCGTCGACCTCGGTGCGGATACAGACATCATCCAAAAGAGCGGTGCATGGTATGCTTATGAAGGCACCAAAATTGCTCAGGGAAGAGATGCTGCCAAGCAATTTTTCCTCGACAATCCGGAGCTCGCATGGGAGATTGAACAAAAAATCAAAGCCAAACTCGCTACCACCCGTATCGTTCATACGGAAGAGGAAGTGGGAGTGGATGAGGATTGAAAAGGTCGTTTCGACTCCGCTCAACGACCGGAAGAAATGTTTATAAAAAAGGAATGACCACAAAATTTTGTGGTCATTCCTTTTTTATAATTATAATGAGTAGCGTTTTCTTTGATTCTACATCGTATGGTAATGAGATTGATACTAAGCATTGATCTACCATTAACATTATCCATTCGACGTACTAATCATGGGGTAAGGAATATCAACTGTATCTTTACCGTTAATCATTGTCTACGTAAGAAGGAATCAAATGAATATTTTCGTTAAATCACTATATCTGGTCGCCATCACGGCCTTTTTTGTTTCTTGTTCAGCCTCTAAAAAAGCAACAGCTTCATCGGATCTTGAAGGAACACAGCATGTCATGCTGGATACCATGACAGTGACGGGTGAATCATCTGATTCAGATTCCGGAGTGGAGTCTGAATACAAACCAGCCAGGGAAAGAAAATGGGACCTCATCCATACCTCACTGGATCTTTCTTTTGACTGGTTGAAAGAACAAGTAAATGGGACAGCGACCTTAACATTGACACCTCTCTTTTATGCACAGACCTCATTGCAAATTGATGCAGTCAAATTTGATATACATTATATAAAAGCCAATGGCCAGGCGTTGAGCACGTATACGAATACGGATGACAAGATCGATATCACATTACCGAAGACATTTAAGAAGGACGAACAGCTTAAGATAGAAATCAGTTACACTGCGCATCCTACCGCATCAAGAGATCTGACAGGTGGAGCTGTGACAAGTGACAGAGGATTGTTTTTTGTGGATTCACAGGATACCATTCCCGGAGTACCACGACAATTATGGTCCCAGGGAGAGACTTCTTATAACAGACGCTGGTTTCCCACACTGGATCAACCCAACGAACGAGGTACACAAGAGGTCATTCTAACAGTAGAAGATTCGATGATGACCATTTCGAATGGACTTTTGGTTTCATCTACTCCATTGCCTGGAGGTATGCGACGGGATCAATGGAAATTGGATCTCCCACATGCTCCTTATCTCACGATGATAGCTGTCGGACAATGGGATAAAGTGACAGAATATTGGCGTGGAAGACCAGTAGACTATTATGTTGATCTGGGGTATGGCACATCCGCAAAAGCCATTTTTGCAAACACACCTGAGATGATTGAGTTTTTCTCAAAGAAACTAGGTTATGATTTTGTATGGCCCAAATACACGCAGGTGATTGTCAAAAACTTTGTTTCCGGTGCGATGGAAAATACGACCGCTGTAGTCTTCAGCGATTATATCGAATTTAAGCAGGAGGAAATGGTTGAAGATGGTGCCAATGACTATATCGTCGCGCATGAGTTGTTCCATCATTGGTTTGGCGATCTGGTGACATGCGAATCCTGGGCCAATACTACGCTCAACGAAGGGTTTGCCAATTATGCCGAATACTTGTGGTTCGAATATAAGTATGGACGTGAACGCGCGGATATCTCCAGGCTAAGCGAACTCAGTGGATATTTTGATCAGACAGAAAATACATCACATCCGCTGATAAACTATCATTACGGTGATGAGAATGATATGTTTGATGCACATAGCTACAATAAGGGAGGACTCGTGTTGCATATGCTACGTGATCTTGTAGGGGATGAAGCTTTTTTTGCATCCCTTAATTTGTATTTGCGCCAGAATGCCTACAAATCTGCAGAAGCCGATGATTTACGCCAGGCCTTTGAAGAAGTGACTGGAACAGATCTCCATTGGTTTTTTAATCAATGGTATTTTGATAAAGGCCACCCGGTGCTTGATATACAACATGCATACGATCCTGGTGAACACCAATTAAATCTTACCATCAGTCAGGTACAGGGTACACAAGGATACAGGGATCTGTTTATACTCCCTATTGAGATAGCCATTTTCCATCAGGACTCTTCCATTGAAATCCAAAAAATCAAAATGGATGAAAAATCGATGACATTCCATTTTGATGAAATGGAAGAACCAATGGCAGTGGTGATCGATCCCCGTGATATTTTATTGGCTGTCGTCCATCATGAGATTCTTCCTTCTGAATACAACATCAGATTGATGTCAAAAGACCTTTCTATCAATCACCGTATTTCAGCATTGCGGTTGATGGATGACATTGAACCGATAGTCCTGGATGAATTGATTAAAGATACATCACATACGATGAGGGCTTTGTTGATCAGCCATCTGGACGAAAAGGAAGACGCTGCCAGATTGTATCAATTGGCACAGATCGAAACAAGACCTGAAATCCAGTATTATATTCTTGAGTCGTTGATGAATGTTGACGCAGCAAAGGCAAAAGAAGTAGCACTCAAGCTTTTAAAGACTACCAACAGGATACCGGTTATTTATGCTTCGCTTCAGGCTGTTGCTGCTGTTGATGCTGATGAAGCATCAAGACAGTATGAACAGTTTCAAAGCAACCCTGCACCTGCTATCTACGCGGCCGGAGCTACTATTTATGCCAAAAGTGGAAAAGGAATTACCCTCGATTATTTCAGGACGGACAGGGCGGCCAATATCAGCGATGATTATCTCGAAGAATTTATTGGAGCACTGGCTTTGTATATTTCAGGTCAGTCAAGCGCAGTGCAGGATGAAGGATTAGCGCTTATTGATTCAGATTTTTATTTGAGAACCGTAGCGCCTGAGTATAGGCGATTTTACCTGATCACGGGAATGCTCAATCAATATTCAGAAGATAAGGATCCTGTCTTCAAGGCTAAGATCATGGCTACCATCAATAGTCTCTACAAGAAGGAGACGAATGAATACCTAAGAAGTGTGCTGAAAGAAGGGCTTGGTGATTTGTTGGACTAGCAGCAGTCTGAATAACGAATAACGAATAGGTAATTAGGAAGTAATAGGAGAAAGATTATTCTTCATGTCATTCCAAGTTGATAGGAAAAGAAAACCTGGTGCTATCAGTTAGCAATGTACTAAAGGAAAGATATCAAGTTTATTGCATCAAAGCCTCGTAGAGGCTATAGGTTGGTAGTAGCATTGAGCAATGAAAAATCATTTTCAGCTCCATCGGAGCGACATGTCTGTAGCATTGAGCAATCAAAAATCATTTTCAGCTCCATCGGAGCGACACATTGCCTGAAGTAAAGCCTAAAAGAAGTAATGACTGTATTTCAGCAGGTAGGCATGCAAATCCGAAAAGGTAGTTTTGCAGGTTTCTACATTGCCTGTTTCCATGGTGTCAATCATTTTTTTGAGAGGCATCATGTAGTTTTGTAATTGTGTGCGCGCCTCTCCGGTCATCGTACATTTCTGAAGGATAGACTGAAATCCGGTTATTAATTTTTTTTGCAGTGCGCGATAATCAACTTCAGTCGGATTGGCAGGAAATTCAACAAGTAATCCTTTCATGATCTCGATTCTACGGGTTGTTTCAGCATCCGCGATCCATTTCTGACCTCTGTCCAGGGTCACAGGAATAACTACTTCATGCGTTTTGATATCTGCGGGTGTTGAATCGCCGGTTGTTTCGTTGGTAGATGGATCTTTTGGCCCAGGATCATTTTTGCAGGACAATACGGAAATAAAAACCATTAGGGATAATACCAAAGAAATATTTTTCATAGTAGGGCAATAGTAGATAGAAGGTGT
Organism: Saprospiraceae bacterium; assembly: GCA_017995875.1. The sequence goes on along the minus strand of JAGOIB010000046.1, from coordinate 2,674 downwards.
AAATATAGATTTGTCCCCATGATGAAACAGTTAATAAAATACAAATCCAGATACTTTAATTGCCAACTTCTAACTACTCACTTCCAGCTACTCACTTCTAACTACTCACTTCTAACTACTCACTTCTAACTTTCCTTCCATCTCAATAGCTTTTGGAAAAAGAATATTATTCTCCAGGTGGATATGCAGGTGCAGATCATTTTGAAATTCCCGGAGCATCTGGTAGGCCACTTTATAGGTACTGCATCCATCATCAGGCACGTGATAATTGTTTGTCAGCGTTTCAATCGTTTTAAACCGGTCTCCTTCATTTTCATGCTCATGCATCAGCATATGCACAGGTTGCTGGATCATTTCTTTATCGGAAAGATTCTTTATCTCAATTTTATCGTCTGCGCGGTCCATCCCTTTTATCCATGGGAATAGAACTAACTCTTCCTTTTTCATATGCTGCGCCAGGTCCACTGCCGATTCAGTAAAGAGGCGATTGACATCGAATAGTTCGGGATGCCTGGCACCATGCACCTTACACAATTTCTCAAGGTAGCGGCTGATGAGGGGCGTTGTTTCTTCAACGTACCTGTGGTGTTTTTCAACAATGTAATCAACCAGTTGGGCTGAAGGCCATGATTTGTAATCAGGGCAATCTGTGTTTTCAGATGAAAAGTGCTTTTTCAAATCGCGCATCACTTCTTCGGTCATGATACTTTTTCGCTCACAGGCCTCATCGATGGATCGGTGGCCTTTGCAACAGAAATCAATTCCGTATTTTTCAAATATGGCGGCCGTACGATAGTCGATTGCTACAACTTCGCCGACAGAATTTTGATAGGTGATGTCCATGGTATTGAATTTAAGTAATGATGTATTTGCGTATTTTAAAGGAAAGCAGGCCTTTCCTTAAACCATTATGTACAAATCAGGAAAAGTCGCATTTCGGAGCAAAGATAAGGGAAAATAATTAAATAAGGACATATGTGTCCTTATTTAATTTATATATAGTAAGCCATGTCAACATGACACCTATAAAAAAACCGGTTTGCATATGCAAACCGGTTTTTAAATTCTATTTTTATAATAGCGTTATTTCACCACCACCATTTTCTGAGCCTGTGTAAAATTAGTCCCAAGCATTTGCACAAAATACGCTCCCGCAGGCCATTCATTTAATTCAAGGCTTTTGGTGTGCGCACCGGCAAGCATCCATTCGTCATTGGCGATGTTGCTGATGACATTACCTTGCATATCCATCACGCGCAGGCTGATATGATCGGGTTGTTCAAGCACGAAATTGATATAAGCATTTCCATTGGCGGGATTGGGCGTCACTGGGGCGAGGTAATGATTGACAAAACTCACCGTAGGGTCTTCCACGGCTGTGGTTTCTTCCTCAAAGACCACATTCTCATCACCCGGGAAATAAGGTACAAAGGATAGAGGAAGGAATAACATTTCATCCGTTGTCTTCTCACCCCATGTTACAAACTTGGGTGGACTGTTTGGATTGGTTGGGTTGTTGGCAGTGTTGTCATATGTCGCATATACATGGATCGTTGTACCGACATCCAGGATTATATACTTCTTGAAATTATAGGATCCCTGCCAGTTAAAATCCCATTCAGGGATTCTGATCAGGTTGGTGGTATCACCGTTAGCATTCACTGTATATACTTCAAAGGATTGATTGAGCAAATGCGCGTGAGGCCAGATCGCAAAGAGGCTGACTTTTAGAGGTGTCGTAAACTGGCAGTGAAAAGTTTTCACTGTATTGGCCGGCATGATAAAAGGACCATTCGTAATATACGGGTCAAAGGGCAGGAAGATAAAGTTCTGCACCTGACGTAACACAGGTTCTTTCTTGAAGAAGATATTAATGGTAGAACTATCAACTGCTGGAAACGGAGTTGGTCCATAATGCACCTGCATGAGAATGTCTGAACCCTTTGGAAGTATCTGACCCAACCCTTCAGGATATGGAATAGGTTTTTGACCAGGCACATAACCCGGGAACATATTTTCCAATGCAGAATTCAAACCAAAACCGCCAAAACCATCATAGCCATATTTTGGATCAGCTTGATCAAGTAAACGGGCTTCTCCTGTATCATCAAAACTAAACAAAGCATGATGCAGGATTTTTGAGTTTCCAGGACGTAACTCAACAGTAGATATTTGTTTGTCTTCCGTTAAGTTGGTTGGTAAAACAAACACCCGATATTCATCGGCATTTCCACCATGATGCTCATAACCCTGAGCCATATGAAGCACCAGGTCGGGAGTCCCTATTTGTGATCCGGTTGGAAATTCAGGTACATCAGGTTCTTCAGACGCATTGCCATAAGGTGCACCATTGTCTGCCCATTCAGCGATCAGGTCTATTTGCTCCTGTGTCAGAAATCGCTCACCCTGGAATCTTGAATATTCAGGATCTGCTTTCCACGGTGGCATGTAACGGATCGCAGTTACATATTTGATCATGTTCGCCCATGGCTCGATCTCCTCATAATTCGTCAAGGGAAAAGGACCGATTTCATTTGGCCTGTGACACTTGGTACAATTGTTATAAATGATCGAAGCGATATCTTTTGTAAAGGTCACCTCCTGACCAAAAACAAAAGAACCAAAGGAGAGGAGAAAAGAAAAAGACAATAGTATTCTCATAACCAAAAAATTT
>JAGOIB010000045.1:4855-14024 GCA_017995875.1 Saprospiraceae bacterium | reverse complement strand
CAAAAGAGCCGCCTCCCTGAGTATTCTGTTCATGCTTTCATTTTAGAAAGGAAATAATAGTTTCTAATTCGGCTTCACGCAAGTCTGTATACAAAGGCAAACATAAAATCCGTGCTGCAGTGCTTTCGGATATTTCCATAGCCTTTGCATGCACATATGGAAGCGTGTTGAGGGAAGGATAAAAATATCTTCTGGGGAAAATATCCAGTGCATTCATTCGCTTCAGCGTGTCTGTCAAATGCGCTTCTGTTTCAAAAATAACCGGATAGTAGGCGTAATTCCATGTTGTATGTTCCCGGATTTTCAATTTCTGTAATCTGGTAAAATCGAGATGCTGATCATAAAAATCAATTACCTTCTTTCGTGCAGCCAATATTTCCGGTAGGTGAGGAAAGAGGGCTAAACCCAGCGCTGCCTGTAATTCAGAAATTTTACCGTTGATGCCCAGACCGTGAAACGCAAGTTCTCCGTTGTGTCCAAAAGCGTGCGAATAGAACATCTTGTGGAATAAGGCATCGTCATTACAAAATAAAGCGCCGCCTTCTCCGGTATGAAATAGTTTGGTCGCATGAAAACTACAGGTACTGACATCGCCATAATCAAAAAGAGACCGTCCCTTATATCTAACACCAAAGGCATGAGCTCCGTCATAGATCACAGCAAGATTATGCTTTCGGGCAATCGATTCTATTTCTTCAACAGCACATGGATTTCCAAAAACATGGGTGGCAAGAATACCAGTTGTTTTTGGTGTGATGGCTGCCTCTATTTTCGTTTCATCAATTGTAAGGTATTCGGAGTGGATATCCACAAACACGGGTGTGCAGTTTTCCCAAATGATAGCTGCTGTGGATGCTACATAACTAAATGGCGTGGTAATGATTTCTCCTCCATTCCCCAATAACTTCAGCGCGATCTGCAATGGAATCGTTCCATTGTTGGTCACCAGGATATTTTTGACAGACAAATATTCCTTTAGCTTTTCTTCCAGCTCCAGCACGAGTTCTCCCCGATTGGTCATCCATCGCTTATCCCACGCCCTCTTTAATATGGACTGATATTCTTCAAGGGGAGGGAGAAATGTTTTAGTTACCGGTATCATGTGCGTTCAGATGTGTGAGTGATAAGTTCCCAGACAGGATTTAATTGAATTGGCGACCAACCATGTTTTTTGCTTTCGACCATGAAATAAATAGCCGACTGGTAGCGAAAAACCATACTGCGTTGCTCATTTTTAAATTCATTCAATCCAATCGTGATGGAATATTGACCCTGGGAAAAAGGAATATTCGGAATGACTGCCCTGAATCGTACAGGCCCTGCAATCTCCTCTGTCTGGATATGATCGTTAAAATTAAATACTTCAGCAAAATTGCGTTGCTCCTGGTCATAAAAGGCCAGATGCATTTTAGGACGATGCACCGGCTGGTGACAGATAACATCCACCGTAAGGATTAAATCTTTTCCATGATGAACCGTTATTAAGCCTTCTTCATTGGAACTACGCCCTTCCGTCTCAAGCACTATATTTTTTATTTCTACTTTATTCGTTCCCTGAAAGCTACCTGATTCCTGTCGGAAGCCTCCATAATACTGCGTGATGCCCGCACCTACATCATCAGACTGATATGTCGTTTTATCTTCTTTCAACAGGCAGATGCGACTACACATGCGACTGACCATGGGCATGTTGTGCGAGACAAAAATCATCGCTGTCTTCGTACGCAGCTCATCCATCTTATTAAGGCACTTAAGCACAAAGCCCATATCACCGACGGCCAATACTTCGTCGATCAACAATACATCGGGTTCCATTTGAGCAGCTACTGCAAAGCCCAAACGCACTTTCATACCTGAACTATAATTCTGTACCGGTGAATCGATGAACTCACCTATCTCCGCAAAGTCAATGATGGCTTTGAATTTTTGATTAATTTCTTTTTTGCTGAATCCAAGGAGTTGTCCATTGACATAGACATTTTCACGACCGGACAGAAGTGGATTAAATCCGGCACTCAATTCAATTAACGCTCCAACTTTCCCTCTCATCGTGATCGTCCCTTCGTCCGGACGAATCAATCCATTCAACATTTTCAGCAACGTACTTTTACCTGCACCATTTCGGCCGATCAATCCAAGACATTCTCCCCGACGCAAACTAAAACTAACATCCTTAACACTCCAAAACTCTCCATCCCTCAGAACGGAACGATTTTGATTCGACCCAAATACTGCACTTCCCAAATCTTTCAGGCCATACCACATGCCTTTATTCAAACTCCGGCTGAATTTTTTGGAAACATGTTTGACATCGACTAGTATCTCATCCTTGCTCATCATGTCCCCATTCGTTCGATTAATATTTCCATCGCGATGCGCTGCAGGATGAATCCCGCCAACAGAATGACTATCGTGGCCAAGCCTATGCAACCAAGCGTCAGAAGCCCTGTCGAACTCTGCAATCCGAGAATCCAATCACGTGCACTCACGAGTACAGGACTCACCGGGTTCAATGCCAAAATTTTGAAGCTACCGTTCAATTCTGTTGTAGCATACACGACCGGTGTAGCATACATTGCTATTTGTAAAAGAGCCGGCAAGGCAAACTGTATGTCTTTATACAAAATAGCAAAGGGCAATAGTAAAAGACCAAAACACATCCCAAGCATGATGAGTACAAAGACAGCAGGAATAAATAAAAGAGTGTACGCTGTCACCGGGATTTGGAAGATGAGGATTTCAGCGACAATGATCACTAACGAAATAAGGGAAGTGAATACGATCTCATAAAAAGCGGTGATCATCAATGCTTCGCGGGGAAAATTCACTTTCACCAGGATCGGTGCATTGGCCTGGATCGATTGTATGGGCATGGTCACAGCGCTGGAAAAAACAGACCAAAGCATCGTGCCTGTAATCACAAATAAAGCATAGCTGCTGCCGGTATGATGGAGGGAGACAATATTTTTTTGATTTAAAAAGATCCAAATGGCTGCGGTGGCTAAGGGAGGTATGAGCGCCCAAACAATACCTAACAAACTTTGACGATAGCGGGCCCGGATATTGCGTTCAGCAAAGCGAAATCCAAGTGCGTGAGCCACCGGAAACTCCTTTCCGATTGCTTTCAATGCCCTCCAAAGATTCGATTTGCTATTAGCGGAATATACCTGGACTTGCATACGGATGGTTACAGGCTTTCATTCTTTATGAAATGCCGGTTTTGATTCAAGATTACTGCGGGAAGATAGCTGTATAATCTGAGGATCGAAAGAAAAGCTTTTCCCGCGCTGACAGTTATTGGGATATTTCGGTCAAATAAAAAGGCAACCCCCATTTCAAGGATATACATCCGGGTCCATCTATCACTTTTATCAATTTGACCGCGGAGATAGTTGAACATGCGTTGAAATTCGAATTTGTTGAAATGGGTTGTAACGGAATGTTCGTTTTTCTTGTTATACAAATAATACGCATCCGGAATCAGGGCCATGTTGAGTGTGGATTCATTCATCATGTCGACGGTGAAACAAATATCAGAATAGCGAAAGGGTTTAAAGGGGAGGCATATGTCCTTACGTATAAACTTATTGGATGCAGTCCCACCAAAATGTCCAAACGCTCTTTTATCTTTTATCGAGGTGATGGTTTGTTGTAAATTCTTTGTTGTGGATTCCCGAATAAAAGAAAACAGATAGCAGTTGATGTCGGGCCGAAGCGTTTTTTCAAATTTGCGATACAGGTCATGTCCTATTCGATCATCACTATCCAAAAATTGGATCCATTGTCCTTTTGCTTCCTTCAAGCCTTCATTGCGAGCAAGTGCCTGTCCGCCGTTTACAGGCAATGAAATCAAGCGGATAGCCTGATGTTGCATATTTTTTACCACCTGGCAAGATGCATCTGTACTGCCATCATCGACCACGATGAGTTCAATGTTCAATCCGTGTGGATCCTGTTGCAAAACGGATTGAATGGCGTGTTCCACAAAGGACTCCGAATTGTACATGGTAATGATGACCGAAACATCTGGTAAGAGGTCCATAGGCCTGGTGCATAGAGGTAATATAGAGCCCAATATAACAAGTAAATGATAGGCGAAAATTTAATCTACATTTGGATGGATTTTAATTCATAAATACCTGCATGAAAATCGCCGTTATTGTCCCTTCCCTCCGTGATCTTGCACCTGTCCAGGTTGCAATTGCGGTGGCGGTTCAGCTTGTCAGGGCAGGATATACGGTTACAGTTTATTATTTCAAAGGAACATTAGGCTTGTGGCAAGCCGAAGGGATTGTTTTTGTAAAAATCAATTTTTTCAGCCGCATGGACTGGGATACGTATGATATTGTTCATAGCCATGGTTTCCTTCCTGATGCATTTGTTTCACTAAGAAAGTCCCGACACAGTCGTGCAAAAGCTGTGAGCACAATTCATAATTATGTTTTTCCGGAGTTAAAAATGCTTTATAACCAGGTTGTCTCTTCGACCGTTGGATGGACATGGGTGATGGCATGGAAAGGAATGGATCACGTGGTAGTGCTTACCGATGATGCAGTACAATATTATCGTGCGCTCTTACCTCAATCGTCGCTTAGCAGAATATACAACGGGAAAAACATTGTACAAGACCCTGGCGTCATTTTACCTCAACATCGTCTACTGGCAGATGAGATCCGTAAAAACTATACGTATTGTCTTGGGTCGATTGCAGCACTTATTTCCAGAAAGCGAATTGATATCTTAATCCGGCATCTCAGTAGAGTGGAGTCTGGTGGCTTGATGATATTGGGCGATGGACCTCAAAGAAAACAACTTGAGGAATTGGTCGCTAAACATAATCTACAAGACAGGGTAAAGTTTTTAGGATATATTCCGCAGGCTCATGCTTATAATGAGTTGTTGGATATCAGTGCGCATCCTTCGATGAGTGAAGGATTTAGTCTTTCCCTGATCGAAGCAGCAGGTTATCGAAAGAAAATAGTTTGTGCGGACATCCCTTCCTTCCGTGAAGCCTTTACAGACGACGAAGTAACTTTTTTTGATAGTCACGATGAATTGACTATTGATCAGGCTATACTTGAAGCATGGCTTGATAATGAAAAGCCCAAAAAGGCATATCAAAAAGCAATCACAAGTTATTCGGAGGAGCGGATGGGGGAGGAGTATGAAATGCTGTTTGAGCGTTTAGTATCAACTAAACCCTAACCTTCTAATCTCCTAACCATTAACCTACTAACCCCCTAATCTCCTAATTGGAAATATCAACTCCCTCATAAACCCAAATGACCATGCTATCATGATAATCATGATCACGAGTGGTATTTGTAAGCCAACACCCGGTGATTTCCATTTTATCATTCCTTTGATGGAGTAATAAAAGAGAAACAGAAATGCGAGCATCATGATGCAGGCCAATACAAAAAAACTTTTGCTCCATACCAACAGCAAAACGGCCAATAGGCCGACAGGGAGACTGAGTCCGATAAACACATGAGCTATGTTGAGTAGGCGCTTGTCTTTTTTGCCCACCTGTAAACGGCCAATGGCATAGCGGTAGAATTGCCTCCAGAGTGTTCGGGGAGTAGGGCGCCGATAATGAAACACGATTACATCCGGAGTATACAATAGCCTGCAACCTAAGTCAAGGATCTTACGGTTTAATAACGTATCATCACCTGTCAGCATACTTTCATCCAAAGGCATCACTTGCGCAAGAACGGATTGCCTGTAGATCGCATTGCAACCCGGAATACTACTTACCTCTTTCACTTCATCAAGCACCCTGGCATGAATGGAGCCTGCTGCAAATACGGGTTGGTCAAAAACAAAGCCTACAGCTTTTCCAAAATTACTTTCATCAGAAGGTGTGAGATTCGGGCCCCCTGCACAAGCCACAGCAGGATCGTTTTCGAAATATTTTATACAATTGGAAAGCCAACGGGGATCAACGATACAATCGGCATCTGTAAAGGCAATTAAATCTCCTTTAGCATTTTCAAATCCAACATTCCTTCCCGGAGAGACCGTTTGTTTTACATTTCTGATGACCTTCGCGCCCATCTCGAGGGCAACGCCAGCGGTATTATCTGAAGAGAGTCCATCAACTATGATAATTTCAATCTTCTCCTTAGGATAATCAAGTTGATGCAGACTGCTGATACAACCACGTAAGAGCTTCTCTTCATTTTTCGCAGGGATGATAATGGAGACAAATGGTAGTGGCGTCATAGCATCAGATGCAAATTGCTTTTAGGAATCATGGAAATCCTATTTTTGATTTCTGCGTATCTGCGAAAGTTGTTCTGTGATGAGCCCGAGGAAAAAGAAAATCATGGTCGCTACAACACCCAATAGCGTTCCTGTGCTAATACCGCGACCCTCAAGTACCAACGGTAATCCCCATACCAGGGTAACGATAAACGTTAACACGGAGATCGGTAAAAAGATCTTCATCGGATTAAACAACACCAGGATATTGACGATTTCCATGACAGTTTGAAATGCTGTCTGCATTCCAATTGTACTTTTCCCTTTTAACCGACTGGAGATTGTGATGGGTTCTTCGAGGACGAGATGACGGTTGTTGATAAACACTAACGTAATAATATCGCTGAAGGCCATCGTGTCCGGTGCCAGGTGAATATATTTTCGGGCGAGTGCGGTCAGATAAATCTTCATCCCGGAATTGATATCATAGATCGGCACCTGCATCAGCATTTGTGCGATGGTACGTATGATGGATTTACCGATGCCGCGTGAGACGCTTTCGGATTTACGACCTCTTCTGGATCCGACTACCATATCCGCATCATTTCGTTGGAGGCAGTTGAAGAGTTTTTCGATATCAGTAATGGTATGTTGACCATCTGCATCGATGGTAATTACATACGACGTATCACAGGCCTGGATACCTGTCTTGATCGCAGCACCATAGCCTTTATTCAATTTATGATGTAGGGCGATGAAATAGTCAGTTCCTTCAAAAGGCAATACAGTTTCTTTCGTCTTGTCTGCAGAGCCGTCATTCACCAGAATGATTTTCCAATTTCGCTGACGACACAATTCAAGCAATGGTGGAAGGATCACCACCAGGTTATCGGCTTCATTGTATGCCGGCATGACAATCGTTAGCAATGGTTTTTCATTCATATCTTTTAATCCTGCAGCATAAACATAATGGTCAATATAAGCGCTTTATAATGACAATGCTATTTGATTGAACAGTATTTTCGTAAGAATTCACCGGCAGGCGCAAATCCTAAATCCATGGCGCTTTTAAGATCAAGGCATCCATCTGTATTTCCAATATAAATTTTTGCTATGCCGCGGTTACCAAAGGCCTCTGCGAAATCACGCTTTAAGGCTATTGCCTGATCCAGATCCTCAATCGCACGCTGGTATTGTTTTTGAAGTATGTACACGGATCCACGGTTATTGTAGGCCATATGATATTTAGGGCTTAAAGAAATGGCCTGGTCAAAATCTGCTAAAGCTTCATCCAGCCGGTTTATCTCCTTGTATACAGATCCCCGGTTGTTGTAAGCTTTATCAAAATCATGTTGGAGGTTAATCGCAGCATTGTAATCCGCAATGGCCTGATCATATTTCTTTTGAATTTTATACAAATTTCCCCGGTTATAATAAGCCATAAAATCATATGGATCAAGTTCAGTTGCTTTGTTAAAATCTTTATATGCCTCTTCAAATTTCTTCAGATCCACTAAAGCATCCCCCCGATTATTATATGGCCTGGCCTTGCCCGGTGATTTCTTTATGCTATCTGTGGTGAGTGTGATTTCATCCTTCCATACATTGTTGCGCAGATAGGTCAGGACTGAATTGACCAAAATGACCAGTGCCACTATAGAGATGCCTATGGTTTTTAGGTTTTTCCAGGTAAGCCAATAGACCAAATAAACCAAAAGGAAGAAAAATCCAAAAGAAGGCAGATAGGTCCGGTGTTCAAAGATCAGGTCATGGAGCGGAATGATACTGGATTCGATGGACAGTGTCAGGAAGAACCAAAATATTCCGAAAGAAATGATCCTATGTTTTTTAAACAGGACAATCGCAAGGGCGATCAATCCTAACAGTGCAATGAAACTAACCCATGCCCTGGGATCAAGAAACGATGTCACCAGTTTATAATTATAATCAAATACCTGGTTGACCGGTACAAACAGCAACTGGATATATCTGAGAATGACGCTGAACTGCGTGAAGAGATAATGCATTGACGTGATATCTTTATCCGCAGGACTCCCATTCATAAATTGAGGATGTAACAAGTAGTCTGAATAACTAAAAAACCCCAACGCAATCAATGCAAGTAATGCTGCACCAATCAGTAAGACTTTCCTGTCTTTAAAGGAAATGGCATGCTGTCCGGATTGCAAAAAGAAAATTTCCAACAGAACAATGGCAAATGGAAAGGTAAAGGCAGTTTCTTTGGTCAGGCAGGCGAGTAGCACTGAAATCCCACATCCGATAAGCAACCTGGTTTTTGTTGTTTTTCCTTTATCCGTGAAACGACTAAGTAAATACAAAATCAAGCCAAGGAAATAAAACATGGCTGACATGGACGTCATGCGCTGGACAATGTAGGTCACGCTTTGTGTAGCCAGCGGATGCGAAACGAATAAGAATGCAACTGCAAGGGAAAAGATGGTTTTGTCTTTTGGTATGAAATTGTCTTTTAATACAGGTGTAGATAAAAGCAGGTAAGAAAGCCAATAGACCAGGATGGCATTGATCAGATGAATGATGAGGTTGACCATGTGGTAACCCCATTCATTGAGTTGGCCGTAGTGAAAATTCCAGGCAAAAGTATAGAGGGCCAGGAACCGGGTCTGGCTAAACGCCCACATGTCCCTGATGTTTGACAGGCTCCGGATGGATTGATTATCCCGGATATTGTTGATGTCATCGAGATGAAAGGTGCTTACAAATGAATTGGAATAGATGATAATGCCCAGGAACAGGATAGCGGCTAAACCCTTGAGAGCAAGAGAACTTCCGAAAACATTCGATATGGGTGAATCGAAGGTTTTCGATCGGGCCGGCTTGCTGTTTCCCTTCTTTTTTCCTGAGTCTTTGGTCATTCAGTGAATCGGTTTAATGAGTATAGCAAACATACGATTTGGTATCAGTAAAAGAGAATCCGGTTTTG
>JAGOIB010000045.1:0-4755 GCA_017995875.1 Saprospiraceae bacterium | reverse complement strand
TTTAACGGCAGGTAACCAATCATCTTCACTATCTTACGTTCTTACGCTCTTACATTCTTACATTCTGACTATGCAAAACAAGTTTGTCGAACATTTTTCGAGGATCTCGCCGCTAACGATGGAAGAGGCAAACGCAATTGAAGAAGGCATGGTGGTCCGTGAATGTAAAAAGGGCACTGTCCTCCTCCGTGAAGGACAGGTATCCGTTGATACCTATTTTATACTTCAGGGTTGTATCCGCGAATACATCCTCATCGATGGCGAAGAAAAAACTACCAATTTCTTTACCGAAGAACAATGGGTGATCTCGATGAGCAACTTTAACGCACAAAGCGCTTCGGCACATTACCTGGTGTGTATAGAGGACACTTCTGTCGTCGTGGGCAATGAGCAAGCAGCACAGACTATGTTCAAAAAATTTCCAAGATTTGAAACCATCTCGAGGGCGGTCATGGAAGTCTTCTTTAGTGAACAAAAGAAAATACTGACGTCGTTCCTCACCGATACACCTGAACAACGATATATGAACTTGCTCAAGACAAGACCTGGTATCTTTCAACGCGTCCCGCAATATCAACTGGCGAGTTATATCGGCGTCAAGCCTGAATCGCTGAGCCGCATACGGAAACGCGTACTGGAGAAACTAAAATAGTACTTCCTACCCCCACGATTTTATACTGTGATAACTACGCTTCCCCTTTTGTGCCCGGTCTCTACATAGGAATGCGCTGCCGCTATCTGCGCTAACGGATAAACTGCATCAATCACTGTTTTGATTTTCGATGTGCGCAGCATTTCTTTCAACTCCAGGAAATAACTCAAGCGTTGCTTGACTGGTAACAAGCCTGTGGCAGAAGATTTCGCTTTTTTATGGCCAAACATTTTTGTCCAGAGCATATGGAAGAGAAGAGAGGGATTCATCACTGCCGACATAAAAACGCCATTGTCGGTAAGAGCTTTTTTACAATCACCAAAAGACCTCCTGCCTACGGTGTCAAAGATGATATCATATTGAAGTCCACTCTTTGTAAAATCCTCGCAGGTGTAATCGATCACGTGGTCGGCGCCAAGGGATTTAACAAGCTCAATGTTCCTGGTACTGCTTACACCGGTCACTTCTGCACCGTAATATTTGGCGATCTGAATAGCATATGTCCCAAGGCCTCCGGACGCGCCATTGATCAGTACGCGTTGTCCGGGCTGTATGTTACCAAGACCTTTGAGAAAGTTCATCACCGTAATGGCACTGCCATTGACAGGGGCTGCCTCTGCATAGCTGATAGTATCAGGCATTGTCGTGAGGACACCGTTTTCACTGACGGTTGCATACTCTGCATAACAGCCCAGGGTCGTAGTGCCGCCGAAGACTTTATCGCCCACCTTAAATCGTGTCACCGCGCTTCCGGTTTCTACTACTTCGCCGGCAAATTCAAATCCGGGGATTGTGCGCTTTGGTCCTTTGAGACCGGTATAAAATCTGCCAATGTATGGATCGCCCTTGCGCATCATGATATCTGCCGCTGTGGCGGTCGTAGCATGTATCCGGATGAGCACCTCGTCGGATGCCGGTACAGGCATGGACATATCCTTTAACTGCAGGACGTCTGGTGACCCGTATTGGGTGTATTCAATGGCTTTCATTTGCTTTTGCATGTTAGTGGTTGTTTGTTTCATGTTGCAAAAGTAGACCTGACGTGGGCCGGGGTTCATTGACTTAAGTTAAGAAGTAGAGGATGTGTCTGGAAACAGGTATGATCTCAATTGGATGGAAGGGAAGGAATTAATCCTAAAACACACAAATCAGTATATTTATTCAAACAAACGAATACCATGATCAGACACCTACTCAGCTTCCTCCTGATACTGTCAGCCACTCATCTTAATGCACAAACCAATGTCAGAGGATGGGCAGCCGACGGACAGGTATGGATTGTATGGGAAGCTGACACCCCGCTACCAGAAACGTATGCAATCTATGCAAGTCCCAATGCCTTTACAAGTACAGGAGAAGCTGTCCTTGCAGGCCGCTTATTTAAAGAGGAATTCGGCCCTTTTGCTTTGCGCGAACAGGTTGATACCGCAGGCACATACCGTATTCCCAATGGAAATGGTGGCGTATACCAATTGGCCGCAAATGAAGCGCTCTTTGTATATACGCCTCATCAGTCAGGTGCATTATTTTTTGCAGTTGTACCATGGGGAGATACCACGGTCGCGCCAGGGATTAATATCACAGATGATGCTGTTCCCTTTCAATATAATCCTGCCAGTGATCCGGTAGAGTGTCATCTGCAGCAGACGTTTATTTCCCCGTTTGATAACGATTACGTCTGTTTCGCTTTCTATATGTGGGCGGACGGGCGACAAAATCAATGGGAAAACAGACCGGATTTTCCGGTGATGGCCAATGCCGCGAAAAACGGCATGCCAAGCTTTTTCATGATAAGTGTTCCTGTGGGACTTGATACAACTACGCTATTTCCACTCAGTGTATGGTTGCATGGTGGAGGAGGCACAGCCCGGCAATCACTGGCCGGCAGCAGGCTCGATATACATCTCAATCCGCAAAAGGGAATACTGCTCACACACAATGACGATCTCTTTGGCCGGATACTCAATACGTATGTTGGCACAGAAAGTGTATCGAGGCATTTTGGATGGCGCAAGCATTATGATCCGTTCACCGGCGACCCGCCTCTGGAGACAGATACGATTGTCAACTACACACAGCGCCGATATCTCTGGATCGACCAGTGGCTGATGAGACACTTCAATATCGATCCGGCACGCATCAATATCAATGGGCATAGCATGGGTTCACGTGGTGCGACGATGATCGCAAAGGCATTTCCGAATCACTATGCTACGGCCACGGTATTAAACAATGGTTTTATTGAAGATGGTGAACTGGGGCCCATTGATGTGGTATTCGGCCCCTCCGCGTCTGACTTCCCTACAAACCTTACCGGATACCATGGTGAAACGATCCATTTCTCCACCGCATCGGATCTGGAAACGAGGCTTTCCGCTTTTCGTGATCTTCCAGTCTTCAGATGCTTTCATGGCAAAAATGATGATGGCGAGGGAAATGCCTGGGACAAAGATGTTGTCGATCAATTCCGTAAAGCAGATTCCCTCGGCCTGGGTGCACAACTCTATTGGAGCGAGCGTGGCCATGGCCCTGATACGGGACCTGACTATAATGATCATTGGATCAATGGAAATAGTCCCATAGAACAAACTATCGTTGATGACATTGCGTATGAGGAAGGGGTGTTCCATTCTGATGTATCCTATCCCGCTTTCTTCAATCACCGTCTTGATTCGCGCAACAATGATCCCGGAGATGGCACCCCAGGTACGGGTGCTTCGGGTAATGGTGATGACTGGGGGACATGGGGTGGCTATCACCGGTGGGATTGGGACACCATCATAGAGCAGACAGATCAATGGTCTGTCATTGCATGGCTTGAAAGTAATGCTGTATTTGATCATGATAATAGCCCGCAGGATGAGCTCATTTCAGACGTTGCCATACGGAAGCCGGGGTTATTTAGGCCGGTGACAGGCAGCACTGTATGGTGGACTGTGCGGGATTACAACACGGATGAGATATTGCAACAAGGCACTTCAGTGGTACAGGATGATGACCTCACTGTGATAAAGGGAATAAAGGTATATCGCGAAGATGTCCGTAAAGTCATCATTGACCTCACTACAATCCCGCTGGCTACTACTGATATTCAAACAAAACGCCTTCATGCATGTATCACCCCCAATCCTTCAATGGCAGCTCCTGTGATACATATAAATTCAGCATCCGAATGCATGGCTACCATTAGGCTATACAGTATGTATGGCTGTGTCAACGTATTTGGTACAGCCATTTCAGAAGGGGAGAATCACTTTGCGATACCTGATACAGATGAGTTGCCTTCGGGGATTTATATCCTGGAAGTTGAAGCAGATAAGCAGATGAAGATTGTTCGCTGGGTAAAGCTTTGACAGAGTATGAACACCCATTTCGCAGACAAATCCCCCCCTTTTGCAGATCACTTTTCCACTACGCATGACATTGGATGACCTTTGGTCCCATTATTCAAGCAAATCCAGGAAAAAATGAAAGCTGTCGTCTACGAAAAGTACGGAACCCCGGAAGTCCTCCAACTAAAGGATATTCCCAAACCAACACCAAAGGCCAACGAAGTCCTCGTTAAAATACATGCCACAACAGTAACTGCAGGAGACTGGCGTTTACGGAAAGCGGACCCATTTCTTGCCAGAATATTCAATGGACTATTTAAGCCGACAAGGGTGAAAGTCCTGGGATTTGAATTGTCAGGCGTAGTTGAAGAAGTGGGTAAGGATGTGAAATCATTCAAGAAGGGCGATAGTGTGTTTGCTTCTTGTGGATTATCGTTCGGTGGATATGCTGAATACAAATGTCTGCCGGTAAATAATCTGATCGCCATGAAGCCATCCAATATGACCTTTGAGGAGGCGGCAACAATTCCCATCGGAGGTCTTACGGCATTGAGGTTTTTGAAAATGGCAAGGATCAAAAAAGGAGACAACATCCTCATCTATGGCGCTTCAGGAAGCGTAGGCACCTTTGCTGTCCAACTCGCCAAACATTTTGGAGCCCATGTCACAGCAGTTTGCAGTACACCAAATGTCAACCTTGTAAAATCACTTGGCGCGGACAACGTGATTGATTACTTCAAAGAAGATTTTACCAAATCTGAAACGAAGTTT
>JAGOIB010000044.1 GCA_017995875.1 Saprospiraceae bacterium | reverse complement strand
ATTCACTATATCGGTTACTGGGCGCCAGGATGATTTACAAAAATCTTCCGTTCCTGTACTTCCTGTGTGGATTGGGTGTGATCTATATCGGTAATGTACACTTTGCTGAAAGGAATGTACGGAAAGTGCAAACCCTGCAGCATGAATTGAGAGAGCAACGATGGAGATACATGACGGTCAAGTCTGACCTGATGTATCAATCGACCCCTACTATGATTGAGCGCAGTGTCGCAGAGCAGGATCTACATTTTTTAACTTCTAATCCGGTGGTCATTAAATAACCATACTGTTTCCCCCCACAGATGAAAGAAGTAAAAAGAGAATTACTGATCAGGGTGTATATCGTCGCATTAGCGATGGTGGGGGTTGCCTGCCTGTTGTTTTATAAGGCAGCAAAGATTTCAATTGTCGAGGGAGACCATTGGAGGAGTATGGGTGACAGCCTGTATCTCAAGTACATGCCGGTGATTGCCGATCGCGGTGATATCCTGGCGGCAGATGGAAGTCTTATGACTACATCACTACCGTTCTTTGACTTACATGTTGATTTCAAGGCAGAAGGATTGCGCGAAGATATATTCAAAGCCAATGTAGATAGCCTGGCGTATTATCTCTCCAGGTATGTCAATACATCGGTGAGTAAAACACAGATGAGAGATTGGCTTATTCAGAAAAGAAGAAGTGGTGACCGGTATGCCTTACTAACAAAGGGAGTGAGCATCCGTGATCTCGAACGCATCAAGACCTTCCCTATTTTCAGGTTGGGTAAGAATAAAGGTGGACTGATCATCGATCGCCAGCACGTACGTGTTAAACCATATAAGTTGTTAGCAAGCAGAACACTCGGTCTTGACAGAGAGAATGCACAGCAGATAGGACTTGAGCGAACATTTGACCAATATCTCAAAGGAGAAGAAGGCCAACGATTGATGCAGCGCGTAACAGGTGGTGCATGGATTCCTGTCAGCAATCTAGCGGATCTCGAAGGAAGACGCGGTGCAGATGTGGTCACAACGATTGATCCAGAGATTCAGGATATAGCAGAATATGCATTGCTTGATGGGTTAGTAGCCAGCGATGGTACAAAAGGGACCGCGATCGTAATGGATGTGGAGACAGGTGCAATTGTAGCGATCGCAAACCTCGGGGCTACAGGAAGTGGTTATGATGAAGATTATAATTATGCAGTAGGTTTTTCTTCTGAGCCTGGTTCTACATTCAAACTTGCAAGTGTGATGGCTTTGCTTGAAGACGAAGGAGCAGATCTTACCACACCGGTTGATATGGGTGGTGGTGCAGGAAAGTTCTTCGACCGCACAATGAAGGATTCCAAAATGCATGGTATTCATATGAGTACACTTGCGGAGGCATTTGAACTTTCATCCAATGTTGGTGTAGCACGTCTTGTACAGGATTATTATGGCAGGGATGGTCGTGCAGGACAATTTATCAAACGCATTCATGAGATGCATCTCCAGGAACCAACGGGCATTGAACTGGATGGTGAAGGCGCACCAATGATAAAGGATCCTTCTAAAAAGGAAGATAAATGGAGTGGAACTACGTTGCCCTGGATGTCTACAGGCTATGAGTGTCGTATGACGCCATTGCAAATATTGAGATTGTATAATGCCGTGGCGAATGATGGAAAGATGATGAAGCCTTATATCGTTTCCCAGATCACAAGAGAAGGAAGGACAATCAAGAAATTCAGACCAGAAGTGGTTGATAGCAGAATAGCATCTTCAGCTACAATTAAAAAGGCACAGCAACTCCTTCTTGGTGTTGTTGAAAACGGAACAGCAAAAGAATACAAGCCCGACTATTATATGTTCAGTGGTAAGACGGGTACAGCGGTTACCAATTATTATGATCCGAACAATCCGCGCAAACAATATATGGCCTCTTTTGCAGGATACTTTCCTTCCGATAAGCCAAAGTACAGTTGCATCGTGATGGTGTATGATCCGACGAAGAATGGTTTTTATGGAGCTACATCCGCATTGCCTGTCTTCAGGAAAATTGCTGACAGGTGTATGGGCATCAACAGGGAATTGTTAGCCAGGACTGTATTGCCGGATACGCTTGCTTATAGTGAAGGTATGAGGCTTGTAGGTTGGTCACAGAAAGAAGAGCTCAATGAGATCATGGATGTGATTGATATGGATGCGAATGTGGAGGGGCAAGGTGATTGGGCAAGACTTGCAGGTGGTAAGGAAATGGAGATGGAAGTGAAGAATGTTTTGGAAAAAAATATGATTCCTGAGTTGTATGGAATGGGCATAAGAGATGCCATCTATCTTCTTGAGAACAGAGGCATACGTGTGAGTTATCATGGAATAGGAAGAGTGAAAGGCCAATCGGTGCAATCCGGTCAGCCGATTATAAAAGGATCATCTATTCATTTGACATTAGGGTGATATGACTATCAAAGAGTTGGTCGTCAACATCCGGATAAAAGAAATAAGAGGAGACGTAAATCAAAGCATCAGCGCGATTCACTTCGATTCGAGAAAAGTTGAGCCAGGTTCTGTATTTGTGGCTGTAAAAGGCAGGGTGACAGACGGGCAGATGTTCATTGACAAGGCGGTAGATCGTGGAGCTATATGTGTGATTGCAGAAGAAAACCATGAGGGATTGAGTGAAAATGTTTGCCTGATCCTGGTTGAAAATGCTGCGGTTGCGTTAGCAAAGATTGCAAGTACCTATTATGGAAATCCATCGCGTCAGTTGACGATGGTGGGTGTTACAGGTACCAATGGAAAGACGACAGTTGCTACTTTATTATTCAGGCTCTTTACCGGGCTGGGCTATAAATGTGGATTGTTGTCGACCATCGAAAACAGGATTGGTGACCTGGTGGAAAGCACCGGGTATACAACACCGGATGCTGTGGCCATTCAGGAGACACTATCGAGGATGATCGAAGCAGGATGCACGCACGCTTTTATGGAAGTGAGCAGTCATGCGCTGGATCAACATAGGGTAGAGGGTATTGAATGGGATGGAGCGATTTTCACCAACATTACGCATGATCACCTGGATTATCACGGTGATTTCAAATCATACATACAAGCGAAAAAAATATTTTTTGATGGATTGAGTGCTCAGGCATTTGCCTTAATCAATGCGGATGACAAGCACGCTGAAGTCATGGTACAGAATACTGTTGCTAAGGTCTCAAATTACAGTCTTACCAGAATTACTGATTTCAGAGCGCGCGTTATTGAAAACCGCATTGATGGCTTGCAGCTTGAAGTGGACGGAATACCATTGCATGTGCGGTTAGTTGGAAAGTTCAATGCGTCTAATCTCCTGGCCATTTATGGTGCAGCAATCTTGCTGGGGGAAGACAAAGAACAAGTGCTAACCGGATTGAGCAAACTACAACCGGCAGAAGGTCGCTTTGATCTTGTGACGGGACGCAAACAGATTTTTGCAGTGGTAGATTACGCCCACACACCGGATGCACTGCACAATGTGCTGAGCACTCTGATCCAGGTCCGGCAACAAGGATCACGAATCATCTGCATCGTAGGATGTGGTGGAGATCGTGACCGGACCAAGCGCCCCGAGATGGCAAAGATTGCAGTGAGTCTCGCAGATCAGGTGATCCTGACCTCAGATAATCCGAGGACAGAAAATCCGGAAGAGATCCTTGACCAGATGTGGCAAGGTGTTGCCCCCGAAAAACAAGATTACGTTTTGAGGATTACAGATAGAAAAGAGGCTATACGCACAGGTGTGCGCCTGGCGAATGCGGGAGACATTCTCCTTGTGGCAGGTAAGGGACATGAGAAATACCAGGAGATCAACGGTCACCGCTACCCATTTGACGATAAAAAAGTGCTGGCAGAAGTGCTGGCATAGAAGATATATAAGATAGGTTCTATTATCATTCTCAGGTTGGTTTTAGCAGTTGCAGCGGGTGAATCCTTGCATGATAAAGATCATGAGGCCACCCGCTCGCATCTGCGCTTTTTGGGAATGTACGAACAACCATTAATTGAATTACAACAATGCTTTATCACCTCTTTGAGTATTTAGACCGTGAATTTGACCTGCCAGGGGCGGGGATGTTCCGGTATATATCCTTCAGAGCTGGTTTGGCGATAATGCTTTCATTGGTGATTTCCCTGCTGCTTGGCAGCAGGATCATTCGTTCTTTGAAAAGACTGCAGATCGGAGAAACCGTCAGGGATCTGGGTCTAGAAGGTCAAAAGCAAAAGGAAGGTACACCTACGATGGGAGGACTTATTATCCTGTTGGCGATTCTTGTCCCTTGTTTGCTTTTGGCCAGACTTGACAATGTGTACATCCTTATTATGATACTCACTACAGTCTGGATGGGTGTGATTGGTTTTATCGATGACTACATCAAGATTTTCAAGAAAAACAAACAAGGACTTAAAGCAAAATTCAAACTCTTCGGCCAGATCGTATTAGGATTGATCATTGGCTTAACAATGCTTCTGCACCAGGACGTGGTCATTCGCTTAACACCCGAAGCTGCTGCAAAGAATGGATATGAGGTAACCAATCATGTCCAGATCCATGATGCTTCTGTTCCGGGTGAATGGAAAAATATGGTGTATTGCAAATCATCACTTACTAATGTTCCATTCTTCAAGGGCAACCAGTTTGATTATAAGACACTGGTTTGGTTTATGGGCGACAATGCCCAGAATTTTATCTGGATCGTTTTCATTCCACTGGTTATTCTCATTGTCACTGCGGTCAGTAATGGTTCAAATCTTACGGATGGCCTTGATGGACTTGCGACTGGAGTTTCAGCGATCATAGCATTAGCACTTGCGATATTAGCTTATGTAAGCGGTAATACGATCATCGCGGAGTATCTCAACATTCTATACATACCCTATTCGGCAGAGCTGGTGATATTCAGTTGTTGTTTCCTGGGAGCATGCATTGGTTTCCTCTGGTACAATTCATATCCGGCGAAAGTATTTATGGGCGATACAGGTAGTCTGACGCTAGGTGCTATCATTGCTGTCATGGCGATTGCCTTACGAAAGGAATTATTGATACCCGTTCTGTGCGGGATATTTCTGATTGAAATACTTTCTGTAATGATACAAGTGTATTATTTCAAATACACGAAAAGAAAATATGGAGAAGGACGAAGGATTTTCCGGATGTCTCCTTTGCACCATCATTTCCAGAAGCTGGGAATGCATGAAGCTAAAATTGTTACGCGATTCTGGATTGTGGGGGTCATGTTGGCCGTATTGACGCTGATCACCTTAAAAGTAAGGTAGGATGGCCATGCGTATAGGTGTGCTGGGTGCCGGCATCAGTGGGATAGGAGCCGCATTGCTGGCCAAATCAAGAGGACATGAAGTGTGGGTGAGTGATGGTATGGAGATCAATGCAGAACGAAAAAAGATTTTAGAAACGAATAAAATCCCTTTTGAAGAAAAGGGACATAGTCTTGACAAATTGGTAGCGTGTGACATCATCGTCAAGAGCCCGGGGATATCCAATAAAAGTGAAATCCTGAAGGCGCTGACCGATGCAGACAAAGAAATCATCGGGGAGATAGAGTGGGCTTACAGGAATGCTGAAGGAAAGATCATAGGGATCACCGGCAGCAATGGTAAGACCACAACGACGGGATTGTGTCATCATTTTCTGCATGAAGCGGGAATGAATGCAGCAAAAGTTGGAAATGTCGGTGAAGGATTTTGTCATTTTCTCGCTGAGCACACAGCAGATTGGTATGTATGTGAGTTGAGTAGTTTTCAGCTTGAGGATCTTGAGGCGTTCAGGCCACAAATAGCAATCCTTCTCAACATCACTCCGGATCACCTGGACAGGTATGAGTATAACCTGGACAAGTATGCTGAGGCAAAGATGAGAATAGTGCAGGCGATGACAGAGGAGGATACCCTGATCTACAATGCCATGGATCCATTGACAGTTGCGAAAGTAGTGTCAACACATATGGAAGCCAGGTTGTGGTCCATCAGGGAAACTGATCTGATCGATGATGACAAAGTGTTTGTGCAGGATGATTTGATACTTGATCTTTCCAGGTCAAAGCTGATGGGTAGGCACAATCAGGTGAATGTGATAGCAGCAGCACGAGCAGCTTTGTTAGCAGGTTGTCCGGCTGTAACGTTGCAGTCGTCGCTTGAATCATTTGTCAATGAATCGCACAGGATGGAGTGGGCCGGTGTGGTGGATGATGTGAGATATATCAATGACAGTAAAGCCACCAATGTTGATGCGGTCTACTACGCGCTTGGTGCTATGAAAACGCCGGTGATTTGGATTGCAGGCGGTTTGGATAAAGGAAATGATTATGGTCCCATTATGGACCTTGTAAAGAATAAAGTCAAAGCCTTGATTTGTCTCGGCCTCGACAACAGTAAATTATATGATGCTTTTTCGACAACGGTCTACAACTTATCAGAAACTACAACGATGCGCGAAGCAGTCCGTCGAGCTGCTTCGCATGCATCACCCGGTGATACAGTTTTGTTATCTCCGGCCTGCGCAAGTTTTGACTTGTTCAGGGACTACAGGGACAGAGGGGATCAGTTTAAAAAAGAAGTTAGTGAATTAGGAAATGTATAGAGCCATTCATATTGCAAAAAACCTTAAAGGTGACAGAGGTATCTGGGTCATCGTGGCTTTGCTCTGCCTGGCGTCTATCCTTGCCGTATACAGTTCTACAGGTACAATCGCCTTCAAGTACAATGGTGGTCACGCTGAAATTCACCTGATCAAGCATGTTGTCATTGCGATGGTCGGGATTTTTCTTTGCTACCTATGTTATAATACACATTACACCGTGTATTCAAAACTTGCACCAATACTCTTCATTATATCTATCCCATTGTTGTTGTATACCATGGTTTTCGGACCGGAGATCAATGATGCGCGAAGATGGATATCGATTCCGGGGATTGGACTTAGTTTTCAGACATCCGATATAGCTTCCATTGCACTTATCATGTATATCGCGCGTTCGATTTCGATGAAGCAGGATGTGATCAAGGATTTCAAGAGCGCATTCCTTCCATTGATGATGCCGATCATCCTGGTGTGTGGATTGATTGCACCAAACAATTTGAGTACAGCAATGCTCCTTTTTGTAACCTCCATGACATTGATGTTTATAGGTCGGGTGCATTTAAAATATATTTTCCTACTCGTACTGCTGGGCGTTGGCTTTATGGGAGCACTTGTTTTGATAGGAATGGTATTTCCGGATGCTGTTCGTGTAGCAACGTGGACCAGTCGTTTCGGTGAATTTTTTACAGATTCCGATGGAGGATATCAGATACAACAAGCCAAGATTGCGATTGCAGATGGAGGCTGGTTTGGTGTAGGTCCTGGCATGAGTACGCAGCGGAATTACTTACCATACTCCTATGCCGACTTTATCTATGCCATCATTATTGAGGAGTATGGATTGGTTGGAGGGTTTGCCATCATTGCGCTGTTTCTCTGGCTATTTATTAAATGTACATCGATGGTGACCAGGAGTCCTAAAACCTTCGGGGCGTTGCTGGCGATGGGCTTGTGTCTGAATATTGTGATTCAGGCTTTTGCCAATATAGCTGTGTCTGTCAATTTGGTTCCAGTGACTGGTTTGACATTACCATTGGTGAGTAAAGGAGGAACATCGATGCTGATCACCTGCATTGCTTTTGGAATGATACTAAGTGTGAGCCGGTTTATTGAGCAATCGGCCAATGAAGTAGGAAAAGTTGAAATACAACCTCTCGATGCGAATCATCATTAGTGGTGGCGGTACGGGAGGCCATATATATCCGGCTATAGCGATAGCCGATGCGTTGAAGAAACGCGAACCGCTCATTGACATATTGTTTGTAGGTGCCGAGGGGAGAATGGAGATGGAGAAAGTACCTGAAGCCGGATATCCGATCAAAGGATTATGGATCAGCGGACTTCAACGTAAACTGACATTATCCAATCTGATGTTTCCGGTGAAAGTGATCAACAGCATGATGCGATGCAGATCGATTATCAAATCGTTCCGCCCGGATGTTGTGATTGGCGTCGGGGGTTATGCATCAGGTCCGTTGGTTAAGGTGGCTTCACGAATGGGAATCCCTTCAGTGTTGCAGGAACAGAATAGTTATCCGGGGATAACCAATAAGTTGCTGGCGAAGAAGGCGGTGAAAATTTGTGTGGCGTATCCTGGGATGGAAAAGTTTTTTCCGAAAGAGAAAATAGTACATACCGGTAATCCGATGCGGAGTCAGTTGGGAAAACAAATTTCAAGACAGGAAGCTGCAACGCTTTTTGGTTTGGATCCGGATAAGAAAACAATCCTCGCAGTTGGTGGAAGTTTGGGTGCACGTACAATCAATGAGACAATACGACAATCGTACGATCTATTAAAAGATCGGAATGATATACAAGTTCTTTGGCAGATTGGGAAGCTTTACGCCACACAATATCTTGAAACACCTGTGGCAAAACTGAGTGGTGTCAGACCATCGGTCTTTATCGATCGCATGGATATGGCTTATGCCCTTGCAGATGTAGTCATCGCAAGAGCAGGGGCCATGACGATCAGTGAACTCTGTCTTACCGGCAAAGCGGCCATATTGGTTCCTTCGCCTTATGTAGCAGAAGATCATCAGACCCACAATGCGATGTCACTGGTAAAACTTGGCGCTGCTGTTTTGATAAAAGATACTGATGCACCACTGAAAGCATTTCCGGAAGCCATTAAGCTGCTGGATAATGTCGATCAGTTAGGGGCACTTGAAACGGAAATCAGGAAGCTCGGAAGGCCGCATGCAGCGGATGATATTGCACAGATCATTTTGACCATAGCTCAACCAGGAAAAGCATCATGAGAGAGCTCAGGCAATATGAACATATCTACTTTCTGGGCATCGGAGGCATAGGCATGAGTGCACTTGTGAGGTGCTGTTTGTTGTGGGGTATCAGAGTGAGTGGTTATGACAGGCAGACATCAGTAATCACAGATGCCCTGATACAAGAAGGTGCGCAAATCCATTTTGATGATGATCCGGAAGAAATTTTGGGACATCCTGACCTTGTGATTTATACGCCAGCCATTCCGGCAGATAGTAGATTGAAAGCGCATTTCGTCCGTTTCAAAGTGCCGATGGTCAAGCGATCAGAAGCATTAGAAACAGTAACGAAGGGTATTGATACAATAGCGGTTGCCGGCACACATGGAAAGACGACTACTTCATCAATGATCAGTTTTCTGTTGCATGAAGCAGGTATAAAACATACAGCGTTGCTGGGAGGAATTGCAGCCAACTATCAGTCCAACTTTCATTCAGAAAGTCTTGATCTGATGGTGGTAGAGGCAGATGAATACGATAGATCCTTTTTGAGATTGCATCCGCGATGGGCAGTAGTCACAGCGATGGATGCAGATCATCTTGATATCTATGGGACGTATGAGGAGATGTTGGAAGGATACAGGCAGTTTATCAGGCAGATTCAACCGGGTGGTGTATTGATTTATCAACACTCGCTGAGATCAAAATTGGGTGAAGCACTGATACGTCAATTGAAAGAGAAACAAGTGCGCCTGATCTCTTATGGATTGGAAGCAGCAGATTATCATACAGACGATTTGAAAGTGGAGAATGGCATCTGGCACTGGAACCTCGTTGGACCAAAAGGAAAATGGGAACACCTTTCTTTGCTGATGCCCGGAAGACATAATGTGGAAAATGCTACAGCGGCGAGTGCGATGTTGATTGAAACAGGAGGTGATGGAAATACATTGAAAGAAGCATTGCCCCGGTACAAAGGAGTATCGAGGAGATTTGAAATACGGTATAAAGATGATGAGCATGTGCTGATTGATGATTATGCACATCATCCGGAAGAATTGTCAGCAGCGATTACTGCAGCGCGTGAAACTTTTGGCGGACCGGTAACAGGTGTATTTCAACCACACTTGTTTACAAGGACGAGAGACCTGGCAGCAGGATTTGCTGAGGCATTGGATAAATTGGATTTTCCGGTGCTGATAGATATCTATCCTGCACGAGAGGAACCGATTGAAGGTGTAAGCTCCCAAACGATCTATGATCTGATGAAGAATCCGAATAAAAAGTGGTGTAGTGGAGACAGTTGGATTTCATGGGTTGTGAATAGTAAGCCTGTAGTGCTGATAACACTGGGGGCCGGAGATCTGGATAAACATATTCCTGAGTTGATCAGGAAACTATATAAGAATGAAAAAAGTAAGTAAAAACCGAATCAAAACTTTTGCATGGCTGGTCCTGCTGAGTGCACTGACAGGGATTACCCTGACGGCCGCGCGTTTCCAGGCCTCAGCGCTCATCAAAGGTGTAGAGGCGGAGGTGGTATTGTTAGAGAAAGGAAACAATCTCATACAGCCGGAAGATTTTGTAAAGATGGTGTCCAAAAAATTTGGACCAATGGAAGGATTGCCCATTGATATGGTGGACATGCGCAGTGTGGAAGAGTATCTGTTGACCAATCCTTATGTAAAACAAGCAGATGTATTCCTTGGATCATCAGGCAAGCTCATACTCAATTTGCATCAAAGGATGCCATTGATGAGAGTGGTGGATAATAGTGGTAAGCATTGGTACATCGATACAGATACAGTTCGCATGCCGGTGTCCAGTCAGTTTACGGCAAGGGTACCATTAGTTAACGGGGATTTTCCGGTAACACCGGATGTGAAGCAATGGCCTGTGGATGAGCTTTTCCGGATCAGTATGATGTTGCAGGATGATGAGTTTATGGGATCGCTGATTGATCAGATCTATGTAGAGTCGAGAGATAAAATATGGTTGGTACCACGTCTTGGACCATCAAGGATATTGATCGGCAATACAGAAAAACTTGAAGATAAAGTGGAGGGTATAGAGAAGTTTTACAAAAATGCACTTCCCTCCGCAGGGTGGGATACCTATTCATACATCGATTTGCGATTTGCAGGGCAGGTCGTAGCCAAAAAAAGAATAAACCAATAAATTTTTTCCTCATGAGATACAGAGAAAGTCAAAAATCCAAAACGGTCGTGGCCCTTGACATCGGTACGACAAAAATTTGCGTCATGGTCGGCCGGCGCAATGAGTATGGTAGCATCGAAATTCTGGGGGTTGGTAAGGTGGCTTCGGAAGGAGTACGCCGTGGTGTGGTAGCGAATATCGATAAGACCGTACGCTCTATTGAAGAAGCTGTCATCCAGGCAGAAAAGAGTGCCGGCATGGAGATCATCGAAGTCTATGCAGGTATTGCAGGACAGCATATCAAGAGTCTGCAACACCAGGGGATTCTCACCCTTGCTGATGCTGACAAGGAGATAGCCAAATCCGATCTTCAAACGCTGTTGGACGATATGTACAGGCTAGCGCTCCCTCCCGGAGATAAAATATTACACATCCTGCCACAAGAATATACAGTCGATGATGAGGAAGGGATCCTCGATCCTGTAGGTATGTGTGGTCATAGGTTGATCGGAAATTTCCACGTGGTGACAGGTCAATTGTCTGCACACAAAAATATTGAACGTTGCGTTGAAAAAGCTGGACTCAAAGTCGCTGACTTTGTACTCGAGCCAATCGCATCTGCCGCAGCTGTTTTGAGTGAGGAAGAAAAAGAAGCAGGTGTTGCTCTTGTAGATATAGGTGGAGGTACAACTGATATCACTATTTTCCAGGAAGGCATCATCCGTCACACAGCGGTAGTACCATTCGGAGGTGATGTGATCACGGCTGACATCAAAGAGGGATGTACAGTGATGTATGAGCAGGCTGAGAAACTGAAAAAGAAATTTGGTTCAGCTTTGGCGGAGTGTATTGTTGACAACAGGATTATCACGATCCCTAGTTTCAACGGAAGAGATTACAAGGAGATTTCTGAAAAGAACCTTTCGCTGATCATCCAGGCACGGATGGAAGAGATACTTGAACTCGTGCGTGTGGAGATCAAGAAATCAGGATACGAGCGTAAACTCATCGGTGGCATCGTACTTACCGGTGGTGGTGCGTTGTTGAATAAAGTAGATCTGCTGGCAGAATATCGCACAGGTATGAGTGCACGTGTTGGTTTGCCGATCGAACACATTGCTTCACGCCAGCGTGATGATGTATCCAGTCCGATTTATGCAACGGCTATCGGGTTGATCATCCATGGATTGTCTGCACCGGATGTAATCGATGAGACTGATAAAATGGTCAATACGAAAGCACCTGAGAGTGTGAAGACACAGGTGGAAGCTCCAAAGGTTGAGGTTGTAGCTGAGACAGAAATGTCAGAGGAACGCAACGGGCCTAAGTGGTATGACAAGCTGCTGAATAAAACGAAAGAATTTTTCGAAGCCACACCTGACCAGGATTTTCTCTAGACTGACAACATATCAAGGATCAAATTATAATACCAAATCTAAAAACTCGCTCTCATGTTATTCGATATACCAAAAGTTGAAAAAAGCATCATCAAGGTCCTCGGTGTAGGCGGTGGTGGAAGTAATGCAGTAACCTATATGTACAAGCAAGGCATCACCGGTGTGGACTTTGCGATCTGCAATACGGACAACCAGGCCATGGAGACAAGTGAAATTCCTGTCAAGATCCGTTTGGGTCCGGAACTTACCGGTGGACGTGGTGCAGGTTCAAGACCACAGATGGGTAAGCAGGCTTGCATAGAATCAATCGATGATATCCGTGACTTTATCCTGGACGGCACCAAAATGTTATTTGTGACAGCGGGTATGGGTGGTGGTACCGGAACAGGTGCAGCACCGATCATTGCTAAGGCAGCACGCGAGGCTGATATCCTCACGGTAGGTATCGTTACACTGCCCTTCACATTTGAAGGAAGCCGCAGAAAGAGACAGGCGCTTGAAGGATTGGAGGAGATGAAGGCCAATGTAGATGCATTGATCGTAATCTCAAATGATAAACTGAGAGACCTGCATGGAGATCTCAAATTGTCGGATGCATTCAGCAGGGCAGATAATATATTGACGACGGCTGCCAGAGGCATTGCGGAGATCATTACGATGGAAGGTTATGTCAATGTTGATTTTGAAGATGTCAATACCGTCATGAGAGACAGTGGAGTGGCCATCATGGGTACTGCAACATATGAAGGTGAAAACCGTGCACGTAAAGCAGTACAGGCTGCACTTAATTCACCGTTGCTGGAAGACAATGATATCCGGGGTGCACAACACATCCTGCTCAATATTTCATCAGGCCGTGTTGAAGTCACGATGGATGAAGTATTTGAAATCACCGAATATATCCAGGCAGAAGCCGGTTATGGTACTGACCTGATCTGGGGTAATTGTTTTGATGAATCACTTGGCGAAAAACTCTCTGTGACGATTATCGCCACGGGTTTTGAGCAAAACATGCTCAAGGGTGAAAAGAACAATGAAACGCAGAAGATCCTTGTCGGTATCGATGAAGATATGGGCATCACGGCCAAATCGATGGACATGGATGATTTCGAAATCACCAACGAACGTGTGATCGATATGGAGCCTGTCATCATGCCGATGGATATGCCGGTGGAAAAGCCAAAGCATACTTACAATGATCCGTATGTGCGTCCTGATGATATTGAAAAGAGAGAGGAGATACGTCGCTCTATGAAGGAGAAGGAAGCTCAGCGTATGCGTGAAGAGCCTACCGTACCTGCCATGCAAGTCAATCCAAGCCGTATGCAAAATTCGGAGTGGATCGCTGAGATGACCAAGGTGCCTGCATTCGCCCGCCGCAAGGTTCAGTTGGACGATGTGACTCCATCATCCGAAATGAAGATGTCCCGATTGACTGTGACGGATGATGAAGGGGACGATATGATCAAAGGAAACACATATCTGTACGATAAGCCTTGCTAAGGCATCGTCATGATAACACTATTAGAATATTCTATTTCTTGAGGTTGGTTTAATGGTCTGAGGTGAGAACTCAGACCTTTTTTTTTCTTACTTTTTTTTCCGGAAAAAAAGTAACAAAAAACCTCGTCGCGCTAAAAACTCACTTAT
>JAGOIB010000002.1:4776-52394 GCA_017995875.1 Saprospiraceae bacterium | reverse complement strand
ATCTGTCTCCTGACAGTCCCTATGCCCTATGCTCTCTGCTCTCTGCCCTCTGCCCTCTGCTTTACACCCAAAGCAGCATATCCAGTTGCTTCCTGTACGTCTTTGAAAGCGGATGTTGCATGCCTAATGTATTGAAAATTCCAATTGCAGCTTTTGCAAGTTTGCCATCCGCGGATTTGTTGTCTTTACTTAACACACCAATGATTTCCGGAATAGCTTCATCAAGATAGCCGGCCTGCATTTTACGTTTTATACTCACGAGCCTTTCATCTTCAGTTTCTGTCAAAAGAAATGCTGCGATATCCCTAAGATAATTTGCCTGATCATAAAGTGGAGTTCCCATTTTTATTGGTTCAAGTACCGCAGTAGCTTCAACAGGATTATCCCACAACACTAATTGGCTTAGCACTATCCTGATTTCAGGGGTGCCGGGAAAATCAACGAGTAATTTTTTTAGCTCCTCGATGGAAGGAACTTCAACAGTAGACAGCAAGTGATCCAGTGCCACTACGCCTGGTTCCGGAATGGCGTGTTTTAGCCATTCAAGGATAGTATTACGTGGCAATGCGCCAGTAAACTCATTGATGACTTCACCCCTGTAAAATAATTTCACATTAGGGATGCTACGGATAGCATATTGTCCTGCGATATCTTCCTGCTCCTCAGTATTGAGCTTGACCAATTGCCATTGGCCGGTTTGCTCATTTGCAATCTGATCGATGATAGGCCCTAAAACTTTGCATGGGCCACACCATGGGGCCCAGAAGTCAACAACAACAGGTACTTCGAAACTTCGATCCAGTACTTCTTTTTGAAAATCTACCATTTGCTTTTAAGTTATAATCACTCATTTAGATCAAAGTACGTTCCTGTAGTGGTATTTTGTCTCTTTGGCAGTATTTTTCCCCTTTGATGACATTTTGACGCTATCAGGAAAAGTATTGTAGACGATAAACAGACAAATAAGGAGATCATTGAGTAAGGCATTAATTAAACCAGGCTGGTCCTTAATCCCAATGCTGTTGTTAGCAGGTCTCTGCCTGTCTTCCTGTCATACTGCTTCGTCACTGACCACTGGCCCGGTCAAACCCCTCAATAAAGTTTGGAATGAATTGAATCTGGCTGATAAAGAACATGTCGGTTTATCAATCGTCGACATCCAATCCGGAAAGAAAGTATTTGGGTACAGGGATGATAATTATTTTACTCCTGCATCCACTATCAAAATTCTAACATTGTATGCTTCCTTGTCTATGCTGAAGGATAAAGTTGAAGCAGGACGGTATGTTATCCATGGCGACAGTATGATCATTTGGGGTGGGGGAGATCCAGGCACAAAGTATCCGGAGATTGACACAACAGCACCATTAGTTGATTTCATTAAAGCGACAAATAAAAAAGTGTTTTTCTCTAACAGTCATTTTTATACAGAGCGGTTTGGCAAAGGTTGGGCATGGGATGATTTTCCATACAAGTTTCAATGCGAACGTAATGCCTTCCCGATTTTAGGTAACCGGATATGGATTGACCGGCGAAAGGATACGATCGATATTACACCGGCATATCTCTTGCCTGTTTTCAAATTCGGAACAGATACTATAGCAAAAGCATCGAAGTCTGAATGGGGAGAAGGGTATACCTACCTGTACGATCCAAATATTGTAACAGACCAGCGGCAAATCCCTATTACTTTTTTCAAAAATGACATTCAGTATATATGGTCTGAAGTCACCGGAAAGACGATTACCCTGACAGAAATACCATTACCTCGAGAAACAATATCTATTGCAGGTTCCCAACGGGATACACTCTTAAAACGCATGATGCAGCAAAGTGACAACTTCATAGCGGAGCAACTTTTACTGGCATGTGCTTTTAAAAAACTGAATTACATGTCTGAAGATGTTGTGATCGACAGTTTGCTTCAAGGTACTCTGAAGGACTTGCCAGATGATATGCGATGGATAGATG
Source organism: Saprospiraceae bacterium (assembly GCA_017995875.1). The sequence goes on along the minus strand of JAGOIB010000002.1, from coordinate 50,423 downwards.
GATCAGGACTTTCGAGATACAATCAGATGACCCCGAGGTCAATCGTTTGGGTATTGAAACAAATCTATGACCTTGAAGGAATGAATTATATTAAATCCATATTTCCGGCTGGTGGCGTATCCGGAAATTTAAAGGAAATGTATAAGGGGAAAAATGGCTTGCCATACATATATGCAAAGTCTGGGACCATGCGACAAGTGAACTGCCTTAGTGGTTTCCTGCTTACCCGAGGCGGAAAAATCCTTGTATTCTCCTGGATGAATAACCAGTTTAAGGATGATCCGCCAGAACTCCAGGCGAAAATGGAAAAACTATTTTCTTTTCTTTGCGACCATTATTAGACCTTCAACATATGTTTTATTCGATCCCCCATGATATCATGTTGCAGCAGGCAAAGCGATTTGGCTTGCCATTGTTCGTTTATGATGCCGGTATCATCGATCGTCAGATTGAAACACTGACAAGTGCTTTTGATGTTCCATCACTTCAAATCAGGTATGCCTGTAAAGCACTTAGCACGATCGGGATTCTCAGGTATATCTATCAACGTGGTTGTGGTATTGATACTGTTTCTCCCGGTGAAATAGTGATGGCGCTCAAGGCAGGTGTTCCGCCGACTGAGATAAGCTTTACACCATCCGGTGTTCTCAAAGAAGAATTTACCTATGCCATAGCAGCCGGTGTACATATACATGTCGATCAGTTTCATATCCTCGAATGGTTAGATCAACATTATCCTGGAACGGAAGTAACACTACGCTTTAATCCGGGCATTCAAGCCGGGGGCCACTCTAAATTGCAGGTTGGATCTTCTGGTTCAAAGTTTGGTTTCAGCGCAGAAGACGTGCCTGAAGTGAAAAAGCTGACAGCCAAATTATCGCTTCGTATTACAGGTGTGCATATGCATCTCGGCTCTGACATTGGAGAGTCCGAGAGTTTTGACCAGGCATATGAATATCTGTTGAACATTGCAACCAACTGGGCAGACACGATCGATCGTATTGATCTTGGTGGTGGTTTCAAAATCCCCTATCACCCGAATGATCATTCGATTGACATGAAAGCTTTTGGCCAAAAGGTAAGTAAGCGTTTCAATCGCTTTTGTGAAGAGATGGGGAGACATATTACCATGGTACTGGAGCCTGGAAAATTTCTTGTGAGCAGTGCCGGTTTTTTACTGATGGAAGTTTCAGCAGTTAAAGAAGCCGTAACAGGTCCGATGGCTTTTGTTTCATCAGGCTTTAATCATTTTCTTCGGCCCATGAGTTATGGCGCTTACCATCATCTCATCAACCTTTCCAATCCGGAAGGAGAAATCAGTAATTTTGATATAGTTGGATATCTATGCGAAACAGATACGTTTGCCGAAAATCGCCCAATGCATGAAATACGCAGGGGTGATATTCTCTGCCTTATGAACGCAGGCGCTTATGGATACACAATGGCTTCTAACTACAATGCGCGATTACGGCCTGCAGAAGTATTGTTGCACAAAGACGGGAAAGCAGAATTGATTAGGAGAGCAGAAACGATCGATGATGTATTACAGACAGATCTCGGCCATTAAACGATATTATCTTTTTCGGTTGATGCCCAGGCCCGGCAATTGGGAAGGCTTGAGATAACCATCATCCAACGTCACCAGTCCTTCAAAAGGATCTCCTACAATATCCATCCAGCTATCGAGATCGGCATGACTGATATTAGGTCTTGCAAGGGCAACATGAAGACCTGCGGAAATACCAAGACTGCTTTCATCCATACAACCCATCATGCATCGTACGGATGCAGACCTTGCACTTGAATTGATCTGTAATGCCGGGGTAATACCACCTACTTTCATCAATTTGATATTGAGAAAATCAACCGACTGCCTGCTTGTTAATGTGAACGAATCCGCAAGTTTTTTAAGGCTCTCATCCGCCATGATAGGGACATTGCCTTCCTGCCGCAGCAGATGCCATTGAAACGTAAGTTCAGGAGAAGTGGGTTGTTCGATGAGTTCTAAATTTGCGTGCTTCGTATTCCGGATAAAATGTGCCGCCTCGATAAGACTATATCCCTGGTTAGCATCAAAGGTTAATGAAAGACTATTCCCGATTTTTTTGCGCACTAAACCAACTATCCGTATATCTCTTTCCACATCCAGGCCGCCTTTGAGTTTTATAGCACGAACGCCTAGCTTCAATAATTTATCCAGCCTTTCCATCACCAGAATGTCGGAGGTGATACCTATGGTCACGCTGGTGATGATCTTTTTACGATACCCACCTAAAAACATATAAAGCGGAACTCCTGCTTTCTGTGCCATCAGATCATACAGGGCGATTTCCACCATGGCAAGTGCAGAGGATTGCTCCGGCAATGCGGCTCTTATCTCTTCATAAAGCCTGCTGTAATAAAACGGATTCTCTCCTTTCATGCAGGCCTCGATATGTCCGTTGTAAGATTGCAATACAGAGGCTGCATCTTCACCTGTAACCTCCATATCCGGGGCAGCCATCCCCCAACCGGTGAGACCACTTTCTGTTTCAAGCGTCAGGAATACATTATCACATTCCGTGATCTCCTCACCATACGCGATCGAATAGCTTTCTTTCAATTTGAAATTTTCGACCCAACACTCAGAAGCTACTATCTTCATACACCAGTTTCTACATTGATTGCACTGCTAGTTACGCAATACCTGATCAATCATCCTATTTGTGCTTATTTTTTCCTTATCAACGCACTTACTGTCTTCAATAATCCTTCAGGTCCGTCATGCAAAACATCAAACGCCGGAAGACCAGTCTGGTGTGATATTGCCAGACATGCATCTGTTATTTCAGAAGGTTTCATCATTTCATGATTGACCGTGATGGCAACAACTTTCTTGCCCGAAATGAATTCAATAGCCTTGATCTGCTGGTCAAGTGGATGCAGGATATACCCGGGAAATCCATCATATTCCAATCGCTTGGGGGCATGCTGCAGGATCACATAATCCGGCCTGCCGGCAGCAAGTAATTCAAATCCTCCGGGATAAGCAGGGTTCATCAGACTTCCTTGCCCCTCCAGAATGATCACATCCGGATGTTCGTTTTTCCAGGCTTCATGTACTGCGTGTTCTATTTCACCGGACACAAAGTCATTGATCAATGAATCCAGTATGATCGAATACTTTGCGCCTTGCATCCATGCGGTTTGTCCTGTACCAATCATTTCAGCTTTATAGCCTGCCTTGCGCAATCCATGTACGATGATCCATGCAGTAGTTCTCTTGCCTATAGCAGAGTCCGTTCCAAGTACAGAAAGCTTGAGACAATTTACTTCTTCAATCTTTCCACTGAAAAAATGTAAGTCTTTCCTGTGTGGAGGTTTGCGTATATCTCGGATAAGCACACCTTTCTCTTTTGCCAGGTCAAGGATGACCGGATCTTCACTTAAGAAATCGTGGAGGCCACTATCAACATGCAATCCTTTTTGAACGGCCTGCCTGACAACTTCACGTGCATCATCGGGCAATCGTCCTCCATCCGGAGCCAAACCTATGACGAAGACTTCAGCACCCCCGTTTCTTGCCGCAACTTCAAGGGCCTCATCCAAATCATTTACGACAGGAATGCCTGTGATGACTCCATCTAACACGCCTCTTGCATCTTTACCTGCATAGTGTGGATCAATCACAGCTAATACCTTGTACCGTTCTGTAAACCGAACTAATCCATGGGCTGTTTTACCACTTGGTGTGTTAAACGCTCCACCACAATAAACGATTGCATTCATTTCTATTGATTTATTTTCTTCCTGTGATCACGGCAACATATCGATCAGAATCCAGGGCTGAAGCTTTATGCATTTGCATCAATGTATAGAGTCCTGCCGTTGACGCCGGTAATACCTGCAGCCCTTCCTTCTCACGTAGATTTTTTGCATACCTCAACATTTGTTCATCCGTTACATTACCCGCATTTCCATTGCTTTTCCTGATCGCATACAGCGCTTCATCACCATCAAAACTGTGCCAGTTGATCAATGGTTCATTGACTTTTGTTTCAATGATCCTGCTCTCTTCCAGATCAATACAACTCTCATAGCCAAGGCGGAAAGATTCTACAATTGGATTCTTCCTGTATGAAGATCCTGCCACCATAATAGGTATTCTGCTCGTTCTGCCACGTCGGAAAAGAGTAACGAATCCTCTGTAAATTCCTGCAAGTGTAGTTCCATTACTAACCGGCACAGCAACGATTTTAGGAGCGTCCCGCAGTGTGTCATAGATTTCATAGGCTATTTCAGCGTAAGCACTGATTTGCAATGAGGCATTATGTCCACCTGGATTGGCATCATACCATTTGTGAGCTTTAGCCTGTTCCTGGGAATGATACACACTGTCTTCATAGCTTCCAGGAAACCGGATCACTTTTGCTCCATATGCTTCCATCTCTGAAATTCGGTCAGTATGGTATGTTTCAGGGATATAGACTATACATTCAAGATTAGCCAGAAATGCTGCCTGAGCGGTTGCCGCACCAAAATTGCCACACGTTGCAACACTAATCGTATCATAGCCTCTACGCATGGCATCTAAGCATTGAGCAAAGGCAATACGATCTTTTTGAGTGCCACTTGGGTTGCCACCTTCAAACTTCAGATAGAGTTGCCTCAATCCCGTTTCACGTTCAACATTGCGCATCCTGGTGAGGGGTGTGTCACCGATTTCAATGCTAATGATGTCCTGGTAAGATTCTACACGGTCTACGAGGGAATGGGATTTGTCTCTGATAAATTCAGCCAACTCCAATGCTTCTTTGGAAACAGGTGTGGTAGATGGAAGAACACCATCTAGTAACGGATCAACTTTGAGCAAATGTTCAGTACTCATCACAGCACTATTTTACAATCATGTTGACTTCAATCGGCCCTCTGTTGTTTCCGGTCAGGATCGCTTGCTTGCCATTGGCGAGGTGTATCAATTTCAATTCCCTGACTTCTCCTTGTGCCCAAAAACCGTGGTCTCTGTTTAGCCTATATGCAAAAGATCCATCTGGTTGTTGCAATAACAGCGTACCATTGCCCGCATCCATTTCACCGGTTTCTGTTTCGGAATACGAAAAGTTTCCTGCCATCAGAATATCCTTCTTACCATCTCCGTCAAAATCCCGGATGATCACATCGTATACGGGACTGAATTGAGCCTGATAAGGAATTGGCTTAACCACAAATTTTTTCTGTTCACTGATGAATAGGGTAGTCTGCAATGTATACGCATACAGGTTAAGGCTTCCTTTCAATTCACTGTTTGTAAATATATCCTCAATGGTTGCTGATGCGTATGGTGAGTAGCGGACATATTTCTTTTTCAACATTGGTATTTGCCCGATGATAGCATCTTTGCCAACATAGGGATACAGTTTGTCCTGATAGTAATAACACATGAGTGGATCGAGTGAGCCATTGCCATCAAAATCGTTGGCAATTAAAGTAAGCGGATATTTTTCTGATGCATGAAACCTGTTGTTGAGCCCGATATTCCCTGCCACTATATCCTGATCTCCATCGCCATCAATATCATCTATCGCAATAGAGCGCCACCATCCTGCTGTTTTTTCCAATCCATACGTTGAAGTCTTGTCCGTCATCATTTTACCATCAAACGAAAAGACACTGACAGGCATCCATTCACCTGCTATGATCACCTCTTTACGTCCATCACCATCGAGGTCTGCTGCTTCAATGTCAGTGATCATTCCCAGATCTTCCAATCCGGGGAAAAAATCTTTAGTCGCATCAACAAATTTTCCTTTCTCATTTTTTAACAGATAGCTTTTAGGTGCTACCGGAAATGAACCAGGGGTGCTGCGCCCACCAATGATAATATCCATATCATTGTCCTGGTCAATATCCACTGATAAAATCGATCCGGCATTCGTTCGAATAATAGGAAAATTGGCTGCCCGGCTAAATGATCCTTTACCATCATTGGTATAATACCTCGTCATGTACTCCAATGCATTTTGATTAAATGCATTACCACCAGATATGACGATCAGGTCCTGGTCTCCATCACCATCAAAATCATCAAACTGTGCACCACAATCTTCATACACGGTATCACTGAGAAATGTCGGATTGGAAATTGCCATAAATGAATTGTCAGGTTTCTGCACAAACAATGCAGAAGCGAATCCACTTCCATTTCCTGCATAGAGATCTTCCAGCTTATCACCATTCACATCCCCGATAGCTATGCACGGTCCTTCAGCAGACATCATATAAGGCAATAAGCGTTCACGCTTCAAATCAACAAATTCATTTTCCTTGTGAATCCATCCAGGCAATGAATTGCTTTTGGCAAATAAAGGCGTCGGCCCCTTTTTTGGTTCTGGTGTATACTTTTTACCTGCGCCTTTTTTCCAGACAATGCGCTGATTGATCTTGACAGAAGTCATCGTTTCTTTAGATCCATCAGGCCAGGTAAATAGGATCGTATCTATGATCGATGCATTTCCTAACCCAAATTGTAGAATAGGTTCGGACGAAGAGAAAAATCCTTTGTTGGTGATCATCATTCCATATTGATGTATCCCACCGGCATAGACATCTACTGCAGCACCGATGCCTTGCGTGTTTCCCTTATCTTCATGCACACTGATCTGTAACCAGTTCTTCCCACTGAGATCATTCCTGTAAATAAATGCAGGTTGATCTATATTATTGACGATCAGATCCAGATCGCCATCCTGATCGAGATCTGCATAGGCAGTGCCGTTAGAAAACGAGGGTTGATCCATTCCGGCACCTTTCGTTGCATTTATAAAGGAAAGGTTTTGGCCATTGATATATAAGTAATTAGCGATTTTTTGTTCCGGAAGATTTGCCATGAATTGCTGAAGGTCAGGGAATCGCTTGGACGTCAGGCCACCTGTTCGCTCGATAGAGTCCCTGAAAAAATTAAAGTAATCCTGATCCGTGACATCCTTCCGGTATCCATTGGCAATATAGACATCCTTCCATCCGTCATTATTAAAGTCTGCCATGATGGATCCCCAACTCCAATCCGTTGCGGCAATGCCTGCATATTGTCCAATTTCTGAAAATGTCCCATTGCCATTATTGAGTTGCAACACATTACGGCCAACTTGTCTTCCATATCCATACTGGACCAATAGATTGTACCGATCATACACCATGTTGTTCATGAGTTTCTTGTAGCGGATTGGGTCTTCTGGCTTCATATCCATGACCATAATGTCTACTAACCCATCATTGTTAAAATCAGCAATATCAGAACCCATACTGCTTTGACACGAATGTTTAAGCATTTGAAAATAGTGATCTGTAAATGTTCCATCATGATTGTTGATGTAGATGAAGTCAGGTTCTACATAATCATTGGCTACATATAAATCCATCCAGCCATCCATATTTATATCCGCAGCGGTGGCACTAAGGCCAAACGTGGAACTCACCATACCAGCCTTCTTCGTGATATCCTTAAAGACGCCGTTTACATTTTCATAGAATTTGTTGGATTCAAAAGGCGTTTCAGGATCCGTTATACGTGTCCTTGCACCATCTGTATGTTCCTGTATTCTGACTTTGTTGGCTGCTATAAAACCAAGTTTGTGATTGAGCAAGAACAAATCCATGTCTCCATCGCGATCATAATCAAAAAAGCAAGCATGATTGGTATTGCTGTTATCCTGGACACCCAATTTTTTTCCCTGATCTTCAAAGACAGGAATGTTCATCCCATTCTCCTGGCGATTGCCCATATTGATAAACAGGAAGTCATTCTTAAGGCCATTGTCCGTCTTGCTGGTTCTGCAACTGTAGATGTCCAGTCGTCCATCACCGTTAATATCCGCCATTGTCACGCCGGTTTTAAATCCTGTCGCAGCACCTACACCTGCGATATCAGTTACATCGGCAAATTTGAAATTTCCCAGGTTGAGGTAAAGTTTGTTTGAGAATAACGAAGAGGAGAAATATAAATCCGGCAAACCATCTCCATTCACGTCCCCGGCGGCTACACCCCCGCCGTTATACATATACTCGAAGTTAAAATTATTGTATTCGAAGTCTTCGCGCATCTGATTGACAAATCCAACACCCGTTTCCTGAGGCTGCAACAGTGTAAATTTTGCATCTGTTTGTACCTCAGGTACATCCTCAGGCTGGCTGGATTCAGCACTTTTCTTACATCCTTCAGTTCCAAGGAGCAACAGCCCAATCAATATTCCCAATAAAAGGGAGGTCTTTGAAAATCTAAAAATCATGCTCGTTTTGTATTTGATAGAATCCTGATTTCAAAGATACAATCTCCGCTTTGGGATTATCATAAATTACATGAGGTGAAATATGGTAAAAACCGGCATAGAAGGGGAGTGAGGTAAACCTTTACCGATACCTTACTACTAAATTGAACAGGCCTGCGCCATACCTGCCGGCTGGAAGTGATGAAATTTCCGATATTCGCCTTCAACAAATCAAGGTTATCGGCTTATGAACTCATTACTGCTATTGCAAATGCCTGATTTTTCCTCTGCTGAAGTCTGGATCAGCCTCCTGACCCTGACATTCCTGGAAATTGTGCTAGGAGTAGATAACATTATTTTTATCACCATTGCTTCCAACAGGCTCCATGATAAGCAAAAACCAAAAGCAAGAAATATCGGCCTCCTCCTGGCGATGATATTCCGGATCCTATTGCTTTTTGGGATCAGCTACCTTATTGCTATGTCCAGGCCAATCATTTTAATGAATGGGGCCATTGTTTCACTTGCCTTAAGCGGCCAATCATTGATTCTGATTGGTGGAGGAATTTTTCTCTTGTATAAAAGTGTAACCGAAATCCATCACAAACTTGAAGGCCATGGACCGGAACATGAGCAGGGTAAAAAAGCATCCAAAAATTCCCTGGTCCAGGCTATTCTTCAGATCTCCATCATCAATATCGTATTTTCTTTCGATTCTATTCTTACTGCCGTTGGGTTGTCCAACAATATCATTATCATGATTATTGCGGTTGTGATGTCTGTGGTGATTATGATGTTATTTGCTGGACAGGTGGGGCGTTTTGTCAATGATCACCCAACTATTCAGATGCTTGGCCTTTCCTTTTTGCTTCTCATCGGATTTATGTTGATCGCAGAAGGAGCACACCTCGGTAATGTCAAAATCGCAGGAGCTGAGATCGGATCGGTGCCAAAAGGGTATCTTTACTTCGCCATCACGTTCTCTCTTTTAGTAGAAATGCTCAATTTGCGCCTCAGGAAAAAACCGGTACCAATACAATTGCATGGTATTACTGAGGAAGCCGAAGCAGCCGGCATGTTTCATAAGAAAAAATAAATAACATCCGTCTATGGATCTTCACCTTGAGCGTAACCTGGTTTTTTTTGATATCGAATCGACCGGGTTGAATGTCATTCGCGATAGAATCATTCAACTGGCTATGATCCGGTATCACAAGGATGGCTCGGCACCAGTGGAGAAATCTTATCTGATCAACCCGGGAATACCAATCTCGGCAGAGGCTATGGCTGTTCATGGAATTACACCGGAAGATGTGGCCGACAAGCCTTCATTTGGTATGCTTGCAAATGAAATATTTGAGTTTATCGGTGATGCTGACCTGGCAGGCTATAACTCGAACCGTTTTGACATACCTGTGCTGATGGAAGAGTTTGCCAGGGTCGATATTGATTTTGATGTAGATAATCGCAGGACCATTGATGTCCAGCGCATCTTTTACAAAATGGAGCCAAGGACCCTTTCTGCAGCTTACCAGTTCTATTGCCAGAAAACAATGGAAAATGCGCATGATGCCCTTGAGGATGTCCGGGCAACCGTTGAAGTCCTTGAAGGCCAACTCAGGAAATATGAAGGAATGGACTTTGTGCCTGAAGAAGGCGAGATCATCCCTTCACCCATTCAGCGGGATGTACAAGTGTTGGATCTTTTTACCAATGATCAACAAATGGTAGATGCCACGCAACGCCTCAAATACGATCATAACGGTACCATTATTTTCAATTTTGGAAAATATATTGGTAAACCTGCGGCCGAAACATTGATAAAGGATCCGCAATATTATCACTGGATCCTGGAAAAAGAATTTTCCTTCCAGGTTAAAAAAATCATCAAACGCCTTGTTGAAGACTATAAGAAAAATAACCGCTCCTGATTATTCAGTCTGGCTTTTAGTGTGGTTATTGCTGATCATACTGAATACCGGATGCAATACCCGGATAGAAGGCTGCCTCGATGTCAATGCAAAAAATTTTGACCTTAATGGTGAAAGGCCTTGCGATGATTGCTGTACATATCCTTCCATGCAATTATCCCTCACCCAAAAATGGGACGATCGCAATTTTGCCAATACAGATACTTTATTCGACAGCAATCTGGATTCCTTTAAAATCACTGATCTGCGGTATTTCCTCACTTCATGGTCCTGGATAGATGAGGATGGGAATCAGTTTACAGTGGATAGTGTAGAAGGCGATTGCAACGGGTCCACATTGGGATATACACCTGATATACTCATTATCGATACAAGAAAGTTTTTATATACGCTGGGGACTATTCGTGTTGCTCCCAACCTCGTTTCGATACATGCTACACTTGGTTTGACAGAGGATTATACCTGCCTCGATGAGACCGATCCCATGACACCTGCTGCTGTTACTGACCAAAGCCCTTTGTGGAATAATCAATCAGGAAAGCTTGAAACGATCAGACTAATTGTGCAACGGAATTTAGCTGTTGAATTGCTTGATACAATCTATGTTGACCTACATCTTGAAAATACTATTCCATATGACGTTCAGCTGGCAAATGGAAAGGATACTCCATTAGCATTGTCTGTCAATTATGCACAATGGTTTAAAGATGTCGATGTCAATGACTTATCATCGTTTGAAACGTCTATGCTGAATAATATTGCCGGGAGTATAATCCCTACTCCTTAAAGGCAGATTTTGAAACAAAATCCATCCCTCGATCGTTATTAAGGTATATTAAGACAATTTAATCCTTTATTTATGAGAAACCTATATCTGCTTCTTTTTGGTTTGATCATTTTCGGCTTGAATTCCTGTAAGGAAGACCCAAAAGAGGGTACACTTACTATCCATTTCAAGGCGGTTTATGATTCCCAGACGCTGCCAACTTTCAGCACCCGTCCTTTTGAAAACGGTCAGCGGATCGAGTTCACAAAACTGAGCATGTTTATTGCTGACCTGAAATTGGTACAGAATTCAACTGTGAGGGACCTGGACGACATAGAACAAGTCAATCTCAGCTTTGACAACGACGCTGATGCTGCGGAGGGCTATACCCTCAAGATCTCCAATATACCGGCAGGAACGTATAATGCGATACGATTTGGGATAGGTGTGCCTCCGGACCTCAATGCAAAGGAGCCAGCTGATTTTTCCTCAAGTAATCCTTTGAGCAAAACAGGTGATTATTGGGTTGCATGGGGTAGTTATATATTTTCAAAAACGGAAGGCCGCTTAGATACGCTCGGGAATGTCAACCCGGATTTGGGTTTTGCCTTGCACACCGGTTCAGATGCCTTATATCTGGCTGGTGAGAGTAACCTGTCCATCAATATTGAAGATGGTAAAGAAACCAATCTTGATATCCTGGTGGATTATAAGACCCTGTTGATGGGTGTCAACATTAAGGATTATCCACAAAATCATACTCCTGCTGATACAGCACAGATCAATAAAATTGTCAATAATTATGGTGCCGCTTTGACGCTGGTGCTATAGCATACTTCAACAGAGAAATGAAATTTCCAGGTAAGGTCGGATGGGTTTATGTTGCACTGATCAGTCTTTTCATTTGGTTGGCAAGTTGCCATGATTCCATAGACGGTCCGAGGGATCCGGAGGGCGATCTGTCATCTATTCCCTATAACCCTGTACCTTATATCGTAGACGTACCAGTTGGGTTTCCTGCATTAGAACAACCTGCAGACAATCCAATGACCGTGGATGGTGTTCAATTGGGTCGTAAGCTGTTTTATGATCCCTTGCTGTCAATTGATAGTACCATATCATGCTCTTCCTGCCATAAAGCTTCCTTGTCCTTTACAGATGGCTTGCCAAAAAGTGTGGGTGTGGCCGGAACAACCCGGCGGGGATCGATAGGGCTCATCAATGTTGGTTTCCATTATTCAGGACTTTTCTGGGATGGGCGGGCATCTACGCTTGAGCAATTAGCGCTCATCCCGATTGAGGATCCTATCGAGATGGCTGAATCATGGGATAGCGTTGAATTGAAGTTGAAAAACCATCCGGGTTACCCTGCAGATTTTAGAAAAGCATTTGGGATAGAAAACAAATCTATGATAGACCGATTCCTTGCAGCTAAGGCGATAGCCCAGTTTTTGAGGACGATTGTCTCAGGTAGTAATTCCAAATATGATCGCGCAATCAAGGGTGAACTCTTCTTTGAAGAAAATGAGTTAAATGGCTACCTGATGTTTTTTAATCTTGATCCATCCCTTCCGGATGCCCAATGCGGTCATTGTCACAATGCACCTCTGTTGGCTTCGAATGATTATTTCAACAATGGGCTCCAGGAATCTCCTGATTTATTTGGTTTTGAGGACAAAGGCCTTGGTGCTATTACAGGTATTGCTGGTCAAAACGGCTTTTTCAAGCCACCTACACTTAGAAACCTGGTATTTACAGCTCCTTATATGCACGATGGACGCTTCAATACTTTAGAAGAAGTGATAGATCATTATGCCAGCGGAGGGAAAAATTCCCCAAACAAAAGCTCCTTTATGTTTAATCTGGTGCTGACGGAAAGCCAAAAAGCTGATATTCTTGCCTTCCTTTTGACCCTGACGGATAGTACCACGTTAACTAATCCTGCCTATCAGAATCCATTCTGATCCCGTTTTCAAACTTTTTTGATCCTTTTTTGAGGCTTTTTTCCGGGTAAAATCAACCGATTTGTATCTGTATTTTTCACAAATTGGATATCGGTATTTTGATTCCAAATTTTCATTTAGTTTAATTATAGTTATTTAGATATTATAATAATATTTAATGTAACATATTTCATCGTAACAATTATGTTTTTTTGTACTTGTTTGGGCCTGACAATCTCCTGATTATTGTATCATCAATTCAAAGAGAAATGAAAAGTCCGGTAGAAGTACTGGATTCGACTTAAGATATGTTCATGGGATTATAATTCTGAAGGATAGAAGGTTGCCACCTGGCAATCTTCTGTCCTCTTTCAAAAGGAACTTCAGGATTACCGGAATTCATCTTAATATACAAGGATATGTTCATGGGATTATAATTTGTAAAGCTGGGTAGTTCGAAAGTGAATCTCCCAGCTTTTTTATTTGTCCCAGGTCCGAGCGATCTTTTTCTCCAATCTCCGTTTAAAACTGATTGTCCGTCCCGGATTCTTCCCTTGAATCACCATTCTTCCTTCCACTCCTTTCTTTAAAGTCCAGTTTGCCAAACCTATATCCTACGTTCAGCCCGATCGAACGTGATGGCCTTATGGTTGTATTATTTTGGTAAAAATCATCTCCCGACACTTCCTTTTCAAAGGTCTGGTTCTCACTGAACGGTTGGAAGATATTGATGCCAATCGTAAATTTCTTTTTGAACAGTTCTTGTTTGATGGCAAAGCTGGACATCACCCAGTTGGGTAATTTTCCCTGAACAGTATATGTAGGAGAGCGGAAATTGCAAAACCCCTCCACCTTGAGTGTTTTCGTGATGCTCCAGGTAACATTTGCCCTGGCATTATAATCAAATCCGGAATTGGTAAGGTCCTCACCTTCAAAGATGCCTTCAACCCACCACGCATTGACATCAAAACCTCCGCGAATAGTAAATTTCTCTCCTACGTTTACAGACCCATAGGCATTTAAACCAACTGCGGATTTGAATCCAAAATTTTCATAGGTGGTTTCGGATATTCCTGCATCATCTATCCTCAGAAGACTTTCAATAAGATCCTCTGTCCGCCGGCCAAAAACGGCAAGGTTGATCATATTCTCCTTCAGGAAAAAATTAGAACCAACCTCAATCTGCCGCACCAATTCAGGTGCTAGGTACGGATTACCATAAGATATGTCACGCTCATCATTGTACTCAATAAATGGATTGACATGTCGCTGTGTCGGACGCTGGATACGCTGACTATAACTGATTCTCCATTGATTGTATTCTCCTGTTTTCCTGGACAGTGTCAGGTTCGGAAGCAACTTTGAATACTGGTTTGAAAATGGACTGTCAAATCGTTCAAAAGAACCATCAATACCTGTAAACTCCAGGCGGACACCTCCGATAATGGTTGTCTTTGGATCAATATCGAATGTACCGGAAACATAACCGGCAAGGACATTCTGGTCATAGTAAAAGATATCAGATCGCAATGGATCCTCATGCCAGGTACCCTCATCAGGATCATACACATCATATCTAAAACCACTTTCTATATTGCGCATTGTTACTAATGCACCTGTTTCCAATTTTACTTTTTCACCAAGCGGATGTACATAATCGGTCTGCACTGTTACTTCCAGATTGTCTGCTTCATTTATATTATTTTCCAGTGTCGGTGTTTCTGAGGCAGGGAGAGCATAACGTTGATCATATTCAAAATCAGATTGATCACCATCATTGTCTACTTCAAAGGCAATTGACCATTGCTTTTCACTATCAGGGAATGTTTTTTCGTAAGCACCTTCCCAATCCCAGCCACTGCGGCCTGAATTCCCATCTGTAGTCCGGCGATAAACCTCTAACGGATCACTGTTGACGGAGTAACTGGACAATACATCATTATCGTTGATTGAATTATATCCCCTGTAGCTCAAAGAACTTGTAATCGTGTTGTAAGCATTGACATTATATTCCATCCCTGCATTCGTCCTGAATCCATAGCGGGATGATGTATTGAATCCATCCTGAGTGAGTAGGGTAGGAACAGCGTCACCAAATTCCTCTCTTCTGAAAGACGTACTGCCTTCCTGGGGCCAGCCGTAGTGGCCACCACCGGAAAAATTGAGGGCGAGACGGCCTTTACCATAACTGATATTTGCATTCCCCCTATTGGATCTCGTCCCTGCTGTAAGATCAGCTGAGCCCGTCAGTCCTTCAATATTTTTCTTTCGGGTGATGATGTTAATGATACCTGCAGTACCTTCTCCATCATACCTGGCTGACGGGGAGGTGATGACTTCAACAGATTTAATCTGATCAGCCGGCATCATCTTGAGTGCATCTGCCACACTTGCATTAAAAATGCCGGAAGGTCTTCCATTGATCAGTATCCTTACATTTTCAGATCCGCGCAAGGTCACATTTCCGTCAAAATCCACTCCAAGAAAAGGGACTTTGCGAAGGACATCTGCTGCATCTCCACCACGAGTGGTTACGTCGTTTTCCGCATTATAAACCAACCGGTCGGGTTTGGCTTCGATCAGGGCAGCTTCCCCAACTACCTTTACCTCATCAAGCAGTTTGCTTTCCTGTCTTAGCAAAATATTTCCATATTCCAGATCTGGTCGGAGTGGAGTCAACACAAGTCCGGAGATTTCCTTTGAAGCAAAACCAATAAAGCTGATCTGTATGGTATAGGTACCCTGAGGCAAATCGCCGATCCTGAAACTCCCTTTTTCGTCCGTGATACCACCATTGATGACTTTTCCGGTGGACTGATTTATAATGCCAACTGCTGCGTATCCTATAGCTTCATTGGAAATAGAATCCAGGACCTTACCACTGATATAGCCTGTTATGCCAGGTCCTCCTGGCCCAGATGAGGGCCGCTGTGAATACAAGAGAAAAGGAAGGAGAGCTAAAACAAGTATAAGGATTCTAAACATTGAAGCAAAAGTAACTGAGACAGTACCTTAACTACAATTTTGAAGCTTAAATGTTTTAGATGGCAATAAAATACAATGTGTTAAAAAAATCTTTATACTTTTAAGCAAACTAAACAATACTACCGCTATATGAAGCATCTCTTACTCCTTTGTCTTGTGTTAGCCCTCTCAACACCTTTAACTCTATCAGCCCAGCTTCCTGACGGCGCAACCGCTCCTGACTGGACTGCTACTGACATTTTTGGCAACCAACATCACCTCTACGATCTCCTGGATGAGGGCAAAATGGTTGTCATCGAATTTTCCGCCACATGGTGCGGACCTTGCTGGAATTACATGTTAACCGGAGCTTTAGAAGACTTCTGGAACGAACATGGTCCTAATGGAACGGATGAAGCCCAGGTATTCTATATCGAGGCCGATCAAAGCACAGGTATTGATGACCTTTATGGCAATACAGGTGCGTCCCAGGGCAACTGGGTGGAAAATATTCCTTTTCCGATTATTGATCTTCAGGTTGGAGAGAATATTGACAACGATTATCAGATCACGTACTATCCTACATTGTATGCCGTATGCTCAGATCGAAAAATTTATGAATTAGGTCAGGTACCTGCAGCCGTATGGGCAGAATTTATTCAGAGTTGTGCACTTACTGGTAGTTTGACAGATACTGAACCTGCTACTTGTTTTGGAGATGGTACTGCTACTGTAGAAGCATCGGGCGGTGTAAGCCCTATTAACTATCAGTGGAGCAATGGTGATTCCGGACCGGTCTTACAGGGTGTAGGTGCCGGCACATATAGTGCTACGATTACAGAAGCAAACGGCAGGAACGTTGTCATAGACGATATCGTGATTACAGGTGCTGATGCCCCGATAACCCTTGCAGATTCTGAAGTTGAACCAGCTTTGTGTTATGCTTCAGCAGATGGTAGTGTAAGTATCTCATTGCAGGATGGCGCACTGCCTTTTGATTATGACTGGAGCAATGGTGCTCATACACAAAATCTAAATAATGTTGCTCAGGGCACTTATACTGTCAATGCAACAGACAATAACGGATGCACTTTCGAAGCAACTTTTGAAGTGCCCGCTCCGGATGAATTGGTTGCAGAGTATGCCACAACGCCCGAGTATTGTGATCAGGAGGATGGTACTGTTGCTTTAGACATTGACGGTGGAGTCGGCAATTATGACATCAGTGCTTCCGAAGGTACTGTCGTCGGCAACCAAGTGCTTGACATCCCTGCAGGTTTTGTATCTGTTACAATTGAAGATGGCAACGGATGTCTCTGGAACGAAACCATTGAAATTGAATTCGTACCGGAACCAAATGTGTATTTCAACCCAGATCCTACCATTACCTGTACCCAGCCACAAGCAGCTGTCACTGGTTATGTTAATCAGGGCAGTGGTGATTATGAATATGAATGGACAACCACCAATGGAAATATTGTAGGCCCGGCCAATCAAGCTACAATCCAGGTAGACCAGGCCGGCGATTATGATCTTTTGGTGTACGATCTATTTAGTGGATGTCAGGTTGCAAGTTCCATTGAAGTTGTTTCGCAAGTTGTTACCCCTGCAGTCACAGCCGGTGATGATGAGCCTATCAGTTGTGAAGCATTACAACCGCAACTTGCTGGCGTGGGCGACCCCGGATTTACTGTTTCATGGACATCCCCTGACGGGAATATTGTTGGTGGAGGAAATACCTACCAACCAACCGTTGATGCCCCGGGCATGTATATCATTGAGGTGACCAATCCTGATAATTCATGTTCCAATCAGGATACAGTGGTCGTCCTTAATGAGATAAATCCCGCAGATGCCGCTTATCAATATCAGACCAGTAGCCTGACCATGATTGGTACAGATATGTCCACAGGAAGCAACCTTTCAGGATGGACCTGGACTTTTGGTGATGGCAATACATCCAATGAACCTAACATTGTACATACGTTCGCAAGTGCAGGCACCTATGAAGTTTGCATTAGCGTACAAAATGGTTGTGGCGTCAGCCAGATATGCCAGTCCGTTGAAGTTACTTCCAGTGGCAGTGTTATCAATGTTGATGCACAAATTCAAAATGTACTCTGCAATAGTGATACGACAGGATCAATCGTATTGCAGGTGAATGGCGGTACAGGTAATTATACATATGCCTGGACAGGGCCAAATGGAGCTACCTATTCCACACCTTCTATCGTAGCCATCATTGCAGGTGTTTATCAGGTAGTAGTTTCTGATGATCAAAGCAATGTATTTATTGGAGAGTACACTGTTACTGAACCGGCTTTGATAACATTAGTGGGCTCGACTGTAATAGACAATCAATGCTTTGGCCAAAGTAATGGATCATTAGCCGTGGATATCACAGGTGGTGTTTCACCTTTTACTTATTCATTCAATGGTGGGCCTTCACAACCTGAAAACCTGATTTCAAATCTTCCAGGTGGTATCATAGAATGTATTGCTACCGATGCAAATGGATGCTCTTTCCTTGCAGGACCTTATACAATTCAGGAGCCTTTAGAATTAACGCACGCAGCTGTTGTTACAGATGTTCGTTGCCATGGTGAATCCAATGGTAGTGCTTCTGTAGTGGTCAATGGTGGTGTTGCACCTTACACGTATTTATGGAACCTGAATGGCAGCACTGAGCCTGCTATTTCAGATGTGCCTGCGGGTTCTTATACATGCGCCGTGGTGGATCATAATGGTTGTAACTATAATGCAATTGCCATTGTAGCAGAACCAGAAGTTTTAAGTGGCATTACTCTTCAAACAGTAGATGCAACTGGTCCTGAGCAAAATAATGGCAGTATCACTATAGAGGCAGCTGGTGGCGTCGCGCCTTATACCGTAGCCTGGAGTAACGGTGCAACAGGAACAACAATTGAAGGATTGATTCCTGGAACGTACAGTTATATTATAACAGATGCTAATGGTTGCAGCTATGCTCCAGGAACACCTATTACGATTTCTGGTATAGTGGCTACTGTTGATATTGATTGGTCAGCATTTATTTCTTTAGCGCCAAATCCATCAAAGGGTGATGTCATCGTCAAATGGGAAGGACTTGAGATTGAAAATGGCACAGTTACCTTATTGACCATGGAAGGAAAACGTCTTGAATCAAGATCCATTAAGGGCGGACAAGGCCAATGGGATTTGTCAGGATTAGGTTTATCCAGTGGCATCTATGTCGTATTATTTGAAATGGACAAGCAAGCTGTTCCTTTCAAGCTTATCGTTTTATAATCTTGTGATGGAATAAATCACTTGCAAATAAAAAAGCCTGATGAGTGATCATCAGGCTTTTTTTATTCGTAAAATTCTAATTGAGCTTTACCTTATGCTGCAGCAATTACTGTTTTGCGAGGTCTGCCCCTGCGGCCGGATGATTTTTTGGCAACTACTTTTTTAGCTGCTTTTTTTCCACTGCCTGCAGGCCTTCCACGTTTACCGGCTGCTTTCTTGACAACAACAGCATCAGACTTCGTTGCTGCTGGCTTGCGTCCACGTTTTGCACCTGGTTTGGGTCCACGTTTTGCACCCGCCTTTTTAGCGCCTGCTTTACGGCCACGCTTTTTAGGTGCTACGGCAACAACCTCTTCGCTTACCACCTTTGCTTTAGGTCCACGTTTCGCACCAGCTTTTTTAGCGCCTGGTTTACGGCCACGTCTGGCTCCCTTAGATGTAGCAGGTGCATCTGCCGCATTTTGCAATCTGGCCAATACCCAATCAGTAACTCTTTTACGGGTATCTGCATCAAGACCTTTCAATGCGTCAAAGACATCTGACATCGCCTTTAGTTCCGGATTCATGTTTAATACATTTAGTTAATAGATAAAATAAATTAGATGTTTTATGTTATGCTCGTTGGAATTTAAATCAAAAATAAATGAAATAATTTCCGATGATATGCACAAATGTAATAGCATTTAAGCTATCAAAACATACATCATGCCCAATTTGTTGCGTGGTCAATTGGGGCATGGGAAGAAAATAGTAAAGCCAATAATGTCGATAATATCCATCATTTTATAGTGCATGGATGTTCCATGTAGAATTCAAACTACAAAGCGATGATACATTTATACAGTTCCAATCAATTAGGCTGACACTATTTCCATATTTATTCCAGCGCCCGAAATGGTTTAATTTATTTTTAAAATTCCTCTAATTAATGCTATTCTATTCCAAAGTGAGCCTTCGGCAAATGGCAGACATCCGGCCAATAATCTTTTTCCTAAATTTGTCGCATGACCTATATCCTCCTTCAAAAGTTACAGGACTTTACACCTAAACCTGTTTTCCTCCCAATACTGCTTTTCGTATCCTTTTTAGGGAGTTCTCTTTCTGCCCAAACCTACTATACCGCGGAAACAAGCTTTGCCATTAAGTTAGGAAGGACCAAACCATTGTATGAAAGTGTAAGTATTTCTACGACAGATAAAGAAAAACTTAAAGCACTTAAGGCAAATATGCCCAAAATCATTCCCAATTTCGGAGGCCGCCGCCAACTTGAGGTGCACAATCCCAATGCTTTGCCAATTGGTTTTGACCCATTATTTGACCCATCAACTGACAGGATGCCGCTCAATGAAATTTTACCTATCGTCAATTTCCAGGGTATTGAAGAAGCTTCTTCTGGCGCTACGCCACCCGACGCAAATGGTGACATAGGTAAAGACTTTTATGTCGAAATAGTGAACTCCACGCTATTTAGAGTTTTTGATAAATCAGGAACTCCTGTAAGCAATCTCATTTCAACTAACTCCATTTGGAGCCAGGTAGGACAATCTTCCTTTAGTGACCCTGTTATTTTATATGATCAGGCTGTTGACAGATGGCTTTTAACCGAATTGGCCACCGTTAGCAGTAGCAGAGTATTAGTGGCTATTTCAATCTCAAGTGATCCCCGGGGTAGTTGGGATGTCTATGCACTACAAACACAAAGATTTCTAGACTTTCCAAAATATGGCATATGGGGCAATGCTTATTACCTCACCGGCAATGAGTCAGGCAACAATTTTCCGGTTTATGCATTGAATAGGGATGATATTCTGGCTGGGGCTACCAATGTACGGCTTCAACGACTAACGGTTCCAAAGAATGGCGGCATTTCGTTTGAAGTGGGACAGCCTGTAGATTGGGATGGATTGTTACCTCCTCCTTCAGGAAGTCCGGGAATTGTAGTTAAACTTAATGACGATGACTGGGGGACAACAAATCTTGATAAAATAGAGATTTATAAGGTAAATATCGATTGGGAAAATTCGACAACTTCAAACATTGAAGTCTTGAATATCAACAACACCCCTTATGATACGGATGGTTGTCAATTGGAGAGCACTGGAGGGTTTTCATGTATTCCGCAACCTAATGGCCAGGGGATTGATGGAGCGGAATGGATTATTTGTAATAAGGCACAGTATAGAAATTTTGGATCGTACGAAGCCTTTGTAATGGCTTTTATGATTGATGTTACTGGAGCAGATGTGGCCGGCATCAGATGGA
Source organism: Saprospiraceae bacterium (assembly GCA_017995875.1). The sequence continues at coordinate 29,026 of JAGOIB010000002.1, read as the reverse complement.
TTGAATTTAGAAAAACATCAACGGAGGACTGGCATATTCATCAGGAGGGGACTGTTGGTTCTGACGATGGCCTGCATCGCTTTATGCCATCTATCGGCATTGACGGACGAGGCAATATCGGTTTGGCGTATTCTGTCTCCGGCTTTGAAAAGTTTCCTTCACTTAGATATACCGGAAGATATACCAGTGATCCTTTAGGCACTATGTCTTTCCTGGAATATGAATTTGCAACCGGAGGAGGCAGCCAGGGATTTGATCGCTATGGTGATTATGCTGCCATGTCTGTTGATCCTGCAGATGATGCTACCTTTTGGTTTACCGGAGAATATCTGCCAATAAATAACCAATGGTCAACAAAGATCGTTGCGTTTAAAGCAAACCGTGATACAATAGATGTTTTACCGCTCACCTTACTTTCACCTCTCAATGATGGATTGTTAGGCGACCAAGCCGTGACTATTGACTTATTAAACAGGGGGCTAACTACTGTATTTGATTTTGCCGTTGGGTACCAGTTTAATAATGAACCCTGGGTTTCAGAAATTCCTTCGATCGATAGCTTGCCTGTTGATTCATCACTCACATATGCATTTCTTTCGCCGGTGACATTTGATGTTCCGGGAAATTATCCTTTGCGGATCGCCACACTGCTCGATAATGATGGTAATAAAAGAAATGATACGCTTTCATTTGTCATCGTCAAATTTGCTTCCCGCGATGCAGCATTTCAATATGTTGTTCCTGCTGCAACTGGGGTTCTCTGTACAGATGAATCTATCAATACCATTATCATCCGCAATAATGGCCTTGACACCATTACTACGTTATCCATGCAAATATCAATCAATGGTATTCCGGCAGATACGATCGTATGGTCAGGTTCTATTCCATTCCAGGAAGAACAGGAATTATCTTTTCCAGTTTCCGGGCTACAGGATGGAGATAATATCATTGCACTTTCAATACTTGACGTGAATAATGGACTAGATGAAATTCCTTCCAATAATGAAATAAACTGGATCCTTACTTCGAAGCCACAAGGTATTCCGATAACGCTCTTCTTTACGACTGATAATTATCCGGCGGAAACCACCTGGGAATTATTTGATGCAAATAATAATGTCCTTGCGACTGCAGGTCCTTTTGCTTCACAGCAAACAACCTATACAACGGAGTTTTGTCTTGACCCTGAAGCATGCTATACCTTTTCTGTTTTTGATTCCTTTGGGGATGGCATGTCCTCACAGGGCGTGAAAGGAGACTTTGAAATCTATAATGAATCCGGAGAGTTGATTGCAGATCTTGCAAAACCAAATTTTGGCACCGAGTCTTCCAGCAAATTTTGCCTGACCAACGAATGTTTATTTGAACTGCAAGTTGGTGTAGAGCATGAATCATTTCCGGGAGCCGGCGATGCTATAGCTATAGGTGAGCCTGTCAACAGTCTTGGGGTTGTACAATACAGCATTGATGGCGGTGTTAATTTTCAGTCCTCCAATTCCTTCATCAATCTCGTACCTGGTTTGTACACCATGGTAGCAGAAGATGGTGCAGGATGCCTTGATTCCATCCCATTTGAAATCTTGTCTTGTAATCTACAAGTTTCCGTGACAACAAAACCAGCCGTTGGAGGGGATGTTGGTGAAATACACATTGCAGCTTCCGGCGGAAATGGATCCTTGTTATATAGTATTCAAGAAGGCGCTTTTATTGCGGATTCATTCTTTGTGATGCTTGAACCAGGAAATTATCTCGTTACTGTAAAAGATAGTGCCGGATGTACGACTACAGATTCAGTCACTGTATCCACCACTGTTGGAACTTCCTATTTAACAGACGATTACTTTATCAATATCTCCCCTAATCCCGGACGTGGTGTATTTCAGGTTGCGGCTGCATTTGACATTCCTTCTGTTTTTGTGCCATATGATATGTTGACATCAACAGGACGATTGTTATACAGCGGTAGTGTAGTGCGCTATGACAAAACGTATAAAGGTGAAATATCCCTGGCAGCCTATCCGGCAGGAACATATTATATTGTATTTCATGTCGGCCAGAAGATGGTCATGAGGAGAATTATTAAAGTGGATTAACCTGTATGACCGTTAAAAAATATTCTGGCGAAAAGGCTATCAGGGAAAAAATTCAATTATTGTTTGCGTATCGGAAACTGACCGATCTGATGCAAAAAACAAAGTTGAATAAGGATGTATCCTTTCGAAATAAACTCACCGACCTGCAATACAGGATTTACCTTCTTGATGCCTATCTGGAAGGGCAGTGGATATTGGATTCTGCACAACTTGAATCCTATTGGCAGGCTATCCGCGAAGCATTATCTGCATTTGATTATTCGGCGAAAAAAATAAAATCCCAATTAGCTGAAATAAGATTGTACGAACATATTGAAACGAATACAAGGCAAAACATATGGCCGACCAAAGTTTCTTTTAAAAAATTTTACACCACCAAATCATGTGATGTACGCCTCATGCGACACCTCATCTATCGGGCACATCCTGAATTGAATGAAGTATGGCATGAAAACGCCTGGGCGTATTATGATCTTATCACAGAGATCAATGATGATATTGCTGATGTGACAGAAGATCTCCACACCTATAATGGAAACAGGTTTTTGATTTCTATCCTGAGGAAAGGAGAAAAGAAAACAGCAGAACAATACCACGGTTACCTTGAAAAAGTAACCTCAAAGGCGCAATCTTACTTTAAAAAGCATAACAGGGTGGGGGAGAATATGCAACTGTTGGACTGGACACTATCGAGATCAGTTGAAACATTGGAATTATTGAAGACCACGCTGGCCGCCAATGATGCCAGCATTTACCTGAATTCCTTTTTGCTTGCTAAAATGAAATAGCAGGATCGAAATGATGTCGTTTTAGAAATTATAACTCAGTGTACCAACAAGTCTGTTGGATCTGCCGGATAATGCGAGACTCTGATCGTTGACATAAATATGGTCAGCATAATTGTTGAAATCCATCTGCCAGTCTAATCCAATACGCATATTGGAAACATTGGCAGCTATGCCGGAATGCCATCCAAAACGAACTGTGCTCAACTTGTCAGAATAACCACGGATATCCTCAAGATCTGTCTGGTGCGATAAAATGACCTGTGGAACGAATCCATTAATAACATCCACTATTCCAAGGTCAACACCAATGGATACAGGAAGATTTATCACATTCATCGATTCAGTATATTGAACAGCCTCCTCCGTTCTTCCAAAGCCAGGAAATGTGTAGGCTATACTGTATACATATTGACGCTTATTGTATTGTGCTTCTGCCAGGAAGAAAAAAGGCTTGATATCATATCGCGCACCTACACCTATAAAATAGGAAGCCTTCACAGTAGACAAGTCGAATGTGAATTCATCGCGTGGAGATGAACGATTGACGAATATATAATGTGCTGTTGGCGTTTGTTGTGGAGAGACTCCTGCTGTGGCAGTCATTGTGACCTGAGCGTCCACATTTACAGACATGAGTAATGCGGTGAAGAGGAAAAGGGCAGTTAGATTTTTCATTTTGTCAAATGGTTTACTGAGAGGTATTCTTAAATAGTCAAGTACATAACGACAAAAGCTATGCGTTCTTATGTGAGGGCTGCAAATATTAGTCCTTTTCTAAATGTTTTATCCTTTGAGTGTAAGTAGCTTCAAAAATATAATTTGTTGAACAGGGAATATTTCAAAATGTAAAACCTGATCTATGTTTAACCTATGACTAATGATGTTCAGAACAATTCCCCTGCCAAATAAAATATGGTTTGTTTTGAAGAGAAAGTATTTTACAATTAACCCATCCATGGCTGCTGAACCAAACAGCGCTTAGCAACATTGTATTTATTTCGACCAAATTGGCTTTCAGTGTCTTTCTAAAGGGCAAATAGTCTGGTAATGAATGGCTTATGCTTAATGAAGTCCTACCTAATGCGAAGGAAATGGCTCAGGGCAAGACATAATCGTAACTTCACCCCGGATATCCTCTATCAACCGCAACTTATGAGTGGTGACTTTTTAACAGTTAATTACATTGGCAGTTACACAGATGTCAAGCAATGTCCTGTGGAGACACTGCCTGAATATTGCTTTATAGGTCGCTCAAATGTCGGTAAGTCATCCATTATCAATTTAATCACAGGTAATAGGGAGATTGCCCGCACCTCCAAAAAACCTGGAAAGACACAGTCCATTAACTTATTTAAAGTAGCTGAAAATCCTGAATGGCTGATCGCGGATTTACCAGGTTATGGATACGCCCAGGTATCACGCTCAACCCGCAGCCTTTGGTCGAAGTTGATCGACCGGTATATTTTAAATCGTGAAAACCTTATGTGTACCTTCCTGCTCCTGGATATCAGGCATCCCAGGCAGGAAAATGACAGGCAATTTATGATTCACCTTGGCACGCATAATATTCCTTTTTGTATCTTATTCACCAAAGCAGATAAACTAAAGCCTGCTGAATTGACGGCCGCCGTTGAAGCTTATCAGCAATCTATCCTTGAAGAATGGGAAGAACTTCCGCCAACGATCATCACCAGCAGCCTTCAAAAATCAGGTAGAGAAGAAATCCTCGACTATATCCATCGCATGAATAGTACTTTTGCCGAGCAAGTCAACCAGTCAAATGACTAAGATATATCCACCTTTATTACCGGAAATCCGGGATTGGCCTCTTTATAAACTCTATGAAGACAGAGATGGGCTGATAGAAACCGTTGACCAGCAAACGCTCGATTACATTCTCGAAAAACATGGTGACAGAATCGGTGATCTCATCTCCCGCGTCTGTTACCTGGAACTCATCCGACTCAAGGACAATCCATGGAAAGTGGATCCTCCCAATGAAGCCCAATTCTGGAAAAGAGTACGTAGTGAAGTAACGGCTAATGACAAACTCAAACAGGATCTCAAACTTCAGAACAATACAGAGATCCTACGGAGAATTATACATAGGTACACCTCCGAAATAGCCGGGAATTTTAAAGAAAGCACCTTCCTCTTTGCACGAAAATTCCTGACGCTGTTTTTCAAAAGACTACTCAATGCAGCTGCCGGTAAAAACTACCGCAAGTTGTGGCGCACGAAACTGGAGTTGTATGAACGCATCAAAATACATGGTGATGTAGACCTCGTACGAAGCATGTTTAATCATGGCACCGTCGTCATCCTTCCAACGCACCTTTCCAATCTGGATAGCATCCTTATCGGATACGCATTGGATGCAGTAGTTGGATTGCCCGCCTTCGCCTACGGTGCAGGACTTAATCTATATGAGTCTGAAATTTTTGCTTACTACATGACAAGGTTGGGAGCCTATAGAGTGGACCGACGCAAGAAGAATCCAATCTACCTGGACAGTCTGAAGATCATGTCCCAGGTGATGCTCGAAAGAGGAACGAATAGTTTATTTTTTCCAGGTGGGACAAGGTCGAGATCAGGTGAGATCGAACGTGAATTGAAATACGGCCTGCTCAATTCGCTGTTATCTGCTCAACGCTCTATCTACGAGCATAACGGCAATCAGAAAATCATTGTAGTCCCTTTGATCCTTGGCTACCATTGTACGTTGGAGGCACAAAGCCTTATTTCCAGCCATCTTAAAGCCACAGGTGAGGAAAAATATGTCGGTTCAGGAAGGAAGAGTTTCAAGATCAGGAATATATTAACCTTCGCCTGGAAGTTTTTCTCACAGGCAAGTGAAATTCACTTATCGTTTGGCGAACCAATGGATGTCTTAGGCTACAAGCTTGATGTCAACGGACAAAGTATTGATGAAAGGCAGCACCCGGTAGATATAAAGGAGTTCTTTTCCCTCCATGGAAAGATAGAAGCCAATCGTCAACGCGAGTCTGTATATACACGCAAGCTGGCTGAGAAAGTGGTAGAAAACTACGAAAAGTATTATGTCGTGCTGACCAGTCATCTCGCAGCATATACAGCGTTTGAAATCTTGCGTAAGATTTACCCCGCCATGGATTTGTATGCTGTACTGCGTTTGCCTGTAGACATGCTTTCAATCCCAATGCCTCTGTTCAAAAAGACCTTTTCGAATCTGCTTGAGGTACTCATAAAGATGGAGCAGGAAAATAAAATCAGGTTGCAGGATGAATTGCACGCGCTTTCATTGGATGATATGATCAAAAACGGAGTCAGGTATCTCGGTTCTTTTCATGCCGTCTGGCCACTAAAGTTTGGTACAAAGGATAATATCATTGCTAAAAATCCAATGCTGGTGTATTATTATCACAATCGCCTTTCAGGCTATGGTCTCGAAGAGTTGATCTCGTGGGACATGGAGAGCGTTCACCAGGCTCAGGAACACTTACACGAATCTGAATAATCAGCAGGGTAGATGAATTTTATCATTCTTGACCTTGAAGCAACCTGCTGGCAAGGGAATCTGATGGATCGGAATCAGGAAATCATTGAACTGGCCGCCTACAGGGTAAACGGATACAGGGAATGGGTCGATCACTTTCAATCTTTTATTAAACCGGTTCAACATCCCAGACTCTCTACCTATTGCACTGATCTGACAACCATCACTCAGGAACAGGTCAGCAAAGCGAAAACCTTTGAGCATGTTTTCCCTCTTTTCGAAGATTGGTTCCATGCACAGGATGGCCCACAACTCATATGCACCTGGGGCGACAAGGACATGGACCTCATCCAAGGTGAATGTTTGCGGAGTGATACGGATTCTTCTTTTTTACCCGGCTGGATTGATCTGCGAAGCCAATACGCAGGGATTCATCAACTGTCCAGGGAAGTCGGGCTGCTCAAGGCTTTGGAGTATAATGACATCGACTTTGAAGGAACGCCGCACAGGGCTTTGGATGATTCATACAATACGGCTAAACTTTTTCTGCGGTATTTGGATCGATGGGTGTATTGAAAAATTCAGATACATCTTCCCTTTGATCATTTTTACCTTCTGTCGAGAAAAAACATCCTTTAGTAGAAGTAACCCATGAATGGGGCAACCTGCAAGCATAAAATGCGTCTTTCCATACGTTAGGTTATCGTATTCAGTCAGGAATACCATTCACAAGCAAGTAGAGTTTTTTCATACTAATTCTGGTCTTTTATTAAAGGAAGTTAAGAAGTTAACTTCCTTTTTTCATTATAGGCTCTTGTATCTTTGCTTCCTATGGGAGAGGCCATCGAAGTGTATGATCTGTTGGAGCATTGGGGGAGATGGCAGGTCGTGGATGTCAGGTCACCTGGAGAATTCCTTGCAGGCCACATTCCAGGTGCGGTCAACATTCCACTATTTTCTGATGAAGAACGAGCCAGAGTAGGGACCCTGTATACCCAAAATTCCCCGGAAGAAGCTTTCAGAGAAGGGCTCCAGATAGCCGGATACAGAATGCAGGGATTAGTCGATGAAGTCAAGTCATTGGGCACCATTGACGGAAAAGAGATACTAGTCCATTGTTGGCGCGGCGGACAGCGAAGTAAGGCTGTGGAATGGTTGTTTAACTTCTCAGGGACACCATGTGGGAGGCTCAATGGGGGTTATAAAAGTTTTAGAACGGCACTCCACGCTTATTTCCGGGATTTCAAATTTGAATTGAGAATACTTGGGGGTTGTACCGGCTCCGGCAAAACGGAAATACTCAATGTACTTGCATCAAAGGGTGAACAAGTGCTCGATCTGGAGAAGCTTGCCAATCATAAAGGAAGTGCTTTCGGATCCATCGGTGAAGAAGCACAGCCTACCTCTGAACAATTTGAAAACAATATATTCCTTACTTGCTTGTCATTTGATCCCGGCAAGCCGGTCTGGATTGAAAATGAATCAAGAAGTATTGGCAAGGCCCATTTGCCTGAAGGACTCTGGAATGCCATGAAAAAATCTGTGCTCTATACCATTGATGTAGCAAAGGAGATCCGATTACAGCGAGCCCTGAGGTATTATAGTGAATCAGTAGATATTGATTTGCTGAAAGATGCTTTTGAAAAAATACAAAAACGATTAGGCAACCTTGATTATACGTTAGCGCTGAAAGCTTTAGAAGCAGGTGATCTTGAAACTGCAGGTGCTATTGCCTTGAAATACTATGATAAAGCATATATGTTTCAATTAAATAACTGGCCGGAGCATAAGATAAAATTTCTCGATCCATGTAATGATGTAGATGAGATGGCCACACGATTACTGAATGTATAAAGTATGTTATTACTCGATCACATTTAATTAATTATCAATCAATTATAGCTATTCAGTTAGCATATTACTTTATCCATATCCGGAAGCATGAAAGAAGACCTTATTAAGTTGACGCAGTATAGCCACGGCTCAGGATGTGGATGTAAAATTTCACCTTCTGTATTGGATAAAATCCTGAATGCAGCAGGCAAATCTAATTTGCATTATGCACAGCTTTTAGTTGGAAATGAAGAAAGGGATGATGCGGCTGTATTGGATTTGGGAGACGGAACTGCAGTGATCAGCACGACTGATTTCTTTATGCCCATTGTGGATGATCCTGAAACATTTGGACAAATAGCAGCTACCAATGCCATTAGTGATGTGTATGCGATGGGGGGAACACCTTTGATGGCTATAGCTATACTTGGTTGGCCGATCAACATGCTTTCACCGGAAGTTGCGGGCCTGGTGGTCAGGGGAGCTCAACAAGTTTGTAAACAAGCAGGAATACCATTGGCCGGAGGTCATAGCATTGATGCGCCCGAGCCTATTTTTGGTCTTGCTGTAACAGGTAAGGTGAGGCTTGAGCATATCAAAAAGAATGGTGGTGCCAAAGCAGGAGATATACTCTTGTTGACTAAGCCATTAGGCGTAGGTATTTTCAGTACTGCGCAGAAGCATGGCAAATTGTTGCCTCAACATGAAAAACTGTCGATAGGGGTCATGACTAAGCTTAACACGGCAGGGGAGAGGTTGGGAAAAATTTCGGGAGTGACTGCAATGACGGACGTTACTGGCTTTGGACTTGCGGGTCATCTCATAGAAATGTGCAGGTCAAGTAATTGCTCGGCTAAAATCCAATTTGATGCCTTACCGCTTATCGATGATGCGGTTTTTGACTATATCGCTGAAGGTTGTATTCCAGGAGGAACAATAAGAAACTTCGATAGCTATGGCACTGATTTAAGTCCGATGGAGGCCATGCACAAGAACATCATTTGTGATCCACAAACAAGTGGAGGATTGTTGATAGCCGTCGATCCTGAAGCTTTGGATGAAGTTCAAGTGATCCTTGAAGCCGACGGCCTCTGGTCTAAACCGATTGGCGTTATAGCAGAAAGAACCGGATACCTGGTGGAGATACAATGAAAATCCATTAAACGAAATCGGAATCCAGTGCATCTTCTTCCAGTTTTTTATCCAGCCATTTCTGCCAGCCTTTTTCTTCAAGGTTAGCATAGTGCTCCATAAACCCGCATTTGGTACAAACATACCGATCAAAATATGCGAATTGTGTTCCCCATTTTGACAACTGGATCATGCTGGATGTGGATGTACCGGGATAAGCCTTGATCCTGGCAATACTGGTTGATTGGCATTTTGGGCAGATGCTTGTTGCTTTCATATACTTAAGGATAATGGGGCAAAACGTTTAAAATTCCTATTTAACATAATATAAATTATGGGAAACAAATACTTCTAATTTTTAACATCTACCTGATATACAAAGGGCTGATCGCCATGTTCACCTTCGTTGGAGATGTACACATGTTGCTCATCATAGAATAGTATTGTTTCAGTCTGTTCCGTTCCTGTAAAAGTAAATCGCTTTGAAGCGGAATCAAAAAAACGGGTTCCATCTACCTGATCAAAATAAAGGATGAATGGATGATATCCTTGTTGTTTATCCGCATATCCAACCAGGGCGAGTTCATTTCCCTTTACGGAACTCCGGAAAGCAGCTCCGGTAACAAGTCCCTTGGCGTCAAATTCTCCAAGGCGTCTGGCCTTATAGGTCCCAGGTATTTTGGGTAAACTATAAAGATCCGTTTTGTGATTCTTCCTGTTTTTAGTAAACAGATACAGACTGTCGCCAACACAAACCATGGCTTCACAATCAAAATTGTGCTTTTGGGCGGGAAGGAAACTTGTTTGCTCCGGATAATTAAAAGAAATCTGTTCGGCAGCAACTTCATCTTCCTTCATTAACCAATCCTTACTAACGCGATAAATGGCCAGGTCTTTTCTTGTACCGGCATTATTACCCGTATCGCTTATATAGATGAACTGATCATCAGCCGTTAATTCTTCCCAGTCATGGTTTGTAGCTCCAAGTATCTTCACAATCCGCGGTTTGGATTTTACTGCCAGACTGAAGATGATCAACTCGGCAGGATTGCCACTATCATTTAATCCAATGAAAGTGTCCATGCCAAGCGAAATCAATCCCGAGCATTCCGAGAGTTGACCCGGCAATGGACTTACTTTTTTTAGTTCGGCGTCATCAGATTTAACCGTAGCACAGGCAATGGCCAGGAAGAAAACAGTGAAAGTATACAGACTTTGGATCATTTAAAATGATGGGTAAGGGCTACAAAATAGTCTAAAGATTGAATATCGAATACCTTTGCAGCTCAACTACTTAAAGTATTACTTGAAGTGAAAAGTTTTTGTTCCCGGGTACTTGCTTACCATTTCTCTTTGAAGCCAGATGTCAAATTGCCACATGGCATTGAATGGTTGTTGCCCTACAGCGAGAAGGAAACCCGTACCTGCATGACTACTTTTTACAATCATTTCTATAACGATCAAAAACAAAGGACATTCATTCTTGGTATCAATCCCGGTCGCTTTGGCGCGGGACTTACAGGTGTTCCTTTTACCGATCCGATCCGGTTAAAGCAATTAGGCATTGACAATTCCTTTCCTGCCAAACCAGAGCTCTCCAGCGTGTTTGTTTACGAAATGATTGCTGCCTGTGGTGGGCCTGAAAAATTTTACAAACAATTTTATATCACATCTTTAAGTCCATTAGGATTTGTGAAGAATGGAAAGAACTACAATTATTATGATGATCCGCAATTGAGCAAAGTCATCAGGCCATTTATCATCAGGAATATTGAAACTCAATTGAAATTTGGAGCAGATACCTCAAAGGTCTTTTGCTTAGGACAGGGCAAGAATTTCGAATATCTCAGTAAGCTCAACAATGAATACCAATGGTGGGAGAGGGTGATCCCCCTACCCCATCCAAGATGGGTGATGCAGTACAGATTGAGGAAGAAGGAGGAGTTTGTGGAGCAGTATAAGGACGCGTTTCGTTAAGCGTAAGTTTACTTACGCTTGTGCGGATGCAAGGTTCACCTTGCGAAAATAGACTATTGCCTGACGTTAAAAACGTCAACACAGATCGTTCATTAGAACACACTTTCTTTGATCTTTCGTACGCGAGCGTAGTTGCAAACTACGCTCAACATCTGTTTTTCGTATTGAGGCCTACGGCCTAATTATGATAGCTATCATCACAATAATTCGTTTTATCGTATAACCGATAACAACGACGTCCAGATCCCCTGATCCGTAATGGCCTTCACCAAATGCATTCCTGCAGGCAACGAATGAATATCAACTTCCGTTTCTGTCCCGCTTACTTGCTTGTGAAGCAACTGTTTTCCTTCCATTGAATAGATTCCAATTTCAGAAATGACCAGTTCACTCCGAAGATTAATCATATCGTATGCTGGATTTGGCATTAATTGGATTTCAGAACTCTTCAAGGTAGGAAGGCCATCTATAAGTATTCCAATTTCCAAAGCCAAAACCTGGTACCCGGAATTAAATGGACTGCTGTTATCAAATTGGGTTCCAATACCCCATACACCAATCCATGCGCCTTCAGGAAATTCATTCGGTGATAATCCAATATTCGCATCAGCATCAACCCTGATTAATATTTTAGAATCATTAAACGCTGTTGTATAAATATTGAATCCGGAGGAACTGATACTTCCCACACTATCCACTTCAAGATTTTGCGATGAGAGGTAACTTGATTCATCAGCTTCGGTAATTTCAGTTACTTCCCTGGCGACATTCAGTGCATTTCCGGTTGAAATTACCTCTATGGTATCAGGTACAATTTCCAGCAATCCATTAAACTGATCAATCACACCTGAAACTTTCACTCGATCCCCTTCTGTGACGACATAGCTGCCAGGATCAAATGAAAATACATTGATCCCCACATTATTTTCATCAATCACATAGAAAGAATATCCTGTGGGTTGAAAATTAACGCCATGCACTACTCCTGTGACTGTAGTAGGTACTCCATCATAAATTGCCGAACCATTATCGTTGTTAAGCCTTAAACGGGCCAAGGAAAAATCAGTATACGTGAGAGGATCATACACAGAAACGGTTCCAACCATACCATCTGCAAAATGAAGATCACAGCGATAATCATACAGCCCGACTGTCAATGGGATATAATCAAATTGCCAGGTGCCCTGCATGGGTGCTCCACTTTTAAAATCTTCAGGATTATTTGGATAGATCACTTGTGACCCATTGACATTGTGTGGTACTGCTTCATTGTTGATCCAACGGACAGTTTCTCCAACTTTTACCACTACATCTTTTGGGGTGAATTTGAAATTGGCTACCGCAACAGTTGCTGCCGGACCACCAGTACCACCTCCTGAATTCTGTGCACCTGGTGTGCAACTCAATTCAAAACCATTAATGACAATGCTTGTTGCACCTCCACTAAACTGCCAGTTAGCTCCATCGTTGTTGTCGAGCGCTGAATCTTTAAGTTCGAGTGAAGGTCCATTACCATCAGGTTCCGTCGGCCATGGATCCGAATCATTATAGAGAACACTATCCACCAGGCTTTCAGTATTGTCAAGCAGCTTTATAGATTCGCCACTATTGTTGAGCGCACCTGATGACCACTGATGCACCTGTATCCCGAGGACATTCATCATTGCCAGTGAATCGATGGCTGTGACATAATAGTCACCCGGCTGCAGGTCCACATTTGGCAATGTGTCTTCAAATGCACCAGTAAACAACCATCCGCCGATATTGACTACTGCATTTCCGGCATTGTAGATTTCAACGAATTCCAGTGAATCCACATTTGATTCAGGTGGATTGTAACTGATCTCATTGATGACGACTTGTGCATGCAGTTTAAGGCTGGCAAGTAAGAAGATTGTGGCAAATAATTTGACAAGTGAACGGAAGTTAGTCATATCAGAAAGGTTTATCCAGGTTCTTAAGTATTGAACTCAAATATAAAATTAAAAGCATCAACATCAACCCAATAAACAACTAACCTCCTAACCTTCTAATCTCCTTAACCGACACAAGATGCCAGTCTCCAGTTAGAAGTCTTCAGTTGGCAGTTACCAGTTGGCAGTCTTCAGTTGGCAGTTACCAGTTAGCAGTCTTCAGTTGGCAATTTCAGAAAAGCAACAAACCTATAAACCCTTCAACCCAATAAACAACTAACCTACTAATCTCCTAAACCGATACAAGATGCCAGACATCAGATGCCAGATGCCAGAAAAACAACATTTACTTTGATTTGGTTGGTAAAAAAATCTCTGCAATCATACATCGGGCACTTCCCCCTCCAACATCCTCAATAGTCGGAATAGGGGCAGCAACTATCCGGCAATATTGTTCTATTGCTTCTTTCTGTTCAGGAGTAAGGCTCTTTAAAGCGCTGGCCGACATGACCATGAGTTCTTCTCCCTTTTGATTCTGCAGTGCAAGCATATTCCCGGCAAAGGACTGCACCTGCGCATCGGTTATTTCAACAACATGGTGATGCTTAGCCAGTGATGCTTTCAACAATAATCTTTCTTTGACATCTGGAAGGCAATCCAGGCAAACGACTGCAATTTTTGTCCCTATAGCCATCATCACATTGGTGTGATAGATAGGTTGTCCATTACTCACCGCATGGAACGAAACAGGCCTATACCCAATTCGCTCACACCATTCACGAAAGACAACGAGATCCGTCCTGTCGCTGATGCAGGCGTAGGCTACCTTATGTGCTCTGTCCAGAACCATACTTCCTGTGCCTTCCAGGAATTTATCCCCTTCTTCAAAGGATTCGAATTGAATGCTCAGATCGACCCGGAATCTTGACGCCAATTGATGGATGACATCATCTCTCCTCTCCTGTCTGCGCATCTTTGAAAACATAGGATAGGTAACCACAGTGGCGTCATCATGAAATGAAACCCAGTTGTTGGGAAAGATTGCATCCGGTTTGACTGGTGTGACGGTGTCCTGAATCACTTCAACATCAACGCCTTCAGAACGCAAAAGGGAAACGAAAGCATCAAACTCCCTCACCGCATTGGACTGGATGACGTCTTCACCAGCGAGGGGTATGTGTTGGAAAACATTATTGGCAGCGGTCTCCACATTATAGCCGAAAGCTGAGGGCCTGATCATTAAAACATGAGAAGTGGTCTGCGAAGACATCTGCCTGGATTTTGATTCGGCGCAAAGGTAATGGTTGAAAGACATGTGGTAAAATCGATGGGATTTCAGCATCCATTGGAATAGCAGAGGGCTTTCTTAGACAAAATCAAAGTTCTATTGTCGAGTATTCGATAGCTTAAACCTTGATAACCATAGTGTTTGCAGAAAATCTGCTGACTGGTCTGCCAGTCTGGCCGGTAATTATAAGCCTTGCAATACATTTGAGTATCCACATAATTTTCCATTAAAACACTGCTTGTATGCCCAATTCTTCCAAATTTCAATACTTTGCCACATGTGATGGTTCCAAAATGAAGTCTGCCAACTTGACAATCGGTCTGGTTGGTTTGATGATAATTCTCTGTATGTTTTCATGCAAAGAATCGGCTTCCACCACCCAATCAAGTCCATTAATGAGTATGACTGATAAAAATATACCTGCTCCGCTTGCGGCGAAGAAACCTAAGGAACTCACCATTCACGGCGATACACGCATGGATCCTTATTACTGGCTCAATGAGCGTGAGAATCCTGAAGTGATTGATTATCTCACCGCAGAAAATCAATACACAGATACCCTGTTGGCCCATACAAAGGCTTTCCAGGAGAAATTATACAATGAATTGGTCGGAAGGGTCAAACAGACAGATATGTCAGTACCGTTCAAGGATAACGGATATTACTACATCACCCGATATGAAGAAGGTCAGGAATACCCTATCCACAGTCGCCGCAAAGGCAACATGGAAGCCAGTGAAGAGGTGATGCTTGATGTCAATGTGTTGGCAAAGGGATTTGACTATTACGCTGTAGGAGGGCGAAGTGTAAGCCCTGACAACAGACTTCTTGTGTATAGCGAAGACACATTGAGTCGACGCATATATACATTGAGGGTAAAAGACCTGACGACAGGCCAATTACTTCCCGACATCATTCCAAATACCGGTGGAGGAGCAACCTGGGCCGAAGACAATAAGACGATCTTTTACGCAACAAAGGATACGACACTGAGGGAATACAAAATATGGAAACATAAATTGGGTACGCCTGTCTCAAAAGATCAATTGATCTACGAAGAAGCCGATGAGACATTCGGTGCTTTCGTGTACAAAACCAAATCAAAAAAATATATCGTCATCGGTTCCTATTCGACACTCAGTCAGGAATACCGTTATCTGGACGCATCCAAACCTGATGGTGAGTTGAAAGTGTTCCAACCGCGCAAACGTGGACTTGAATATGGCATCGAACATTACAATGATATATGGTACATCCGAACCAATAAGGATGCGAAGAATTTCAGGTTGATGAAGACGCCTATAACCGCTACCAGTGAGGATCACTGGACAGAAGTTATACCTAATCGGGATGATGTGCTATTGGAAGGAATGGATGTTTTTAAAAATTACCTGGTGTTGTCTGAGCGCAAAGCAGGTATTACACAATTGCGTGTCATCCCTTCGCAGGGCAAGGAGCATTATATTGAGTTTGGCGAAAAGGCATATGTCGCCGGTACATCTGTCAATCCTGAATTCGATACTGATGTCCTCAGGATCAATTTCCAGTCGATGACGACACCTAATACAACCTATGATTACAACATGGGTACAAAACAAAAAACACTGTTGAAGCAACAGGAGGTTTTGGGTGGATTCAATCCGGAAGATTACAGGAGTGAGCGTATCATGGTGAAAGTCAGGGATGGTGTAGAAGTACCGGTATCTCTTGTATATCACAAGGATACACCGCTTGATGGTACAAGTCCATGTTTGCTGTATGGATATGGTTCGTATGGCGCCAGTATGGACCCCGGCTTTAGCATGTCGAGATTGAGCTTACTCAACAGGGGTTTTGTGTATGCGATTGCACACATACGTGGTGGAGAAGAAATGGGACGTCAGTGGTATGAAGATGGAAAACTGTTGAAAAAGAAAAACACGTTCAATGATTTTATTGATTGTGGAAAATATTTGGTGGAACACAAATATTCCAGCTCTAAAGGACTGTATGCCATGGGTGGTTCTGCCGGAGGATTGTTGATGGGTGCGGTACTTAATATGGCACCGGACTTGTGGGCCGGTGTTATCGCTGCAGTACCATTTGTTGATGTAGTGACGACGATGCTGGATGAAAGTATTCCACTCACAACCGGTGAGTTTGATGAATGGGGAAATCCTAAAGAAAAGGAATCATACGATTACATGATGTCCTATTCACCTTATGATAATGTCGGAGCAAAAAACTATCCACCGATACTTGTTACAACAGGTCTCCATGATTCACAAGTCCAGTATTGGGAGCCGGCAAAATGGGTTGCACGTCTTCGGGAAATGAAGACGGATAAAAATCCACTGTTACTGCATACGAATATGGAAGCAGGCCACGGAGGCGCCTCCGGAAGGTTCAGACAGTTTAAGGAAATCTCGCTTGAGTATACATTTCTGCTTGATCTGGCGGGGAAGATGGATCCTGAAATAAAAGGCTAAAGAGGCTTAAAAGGCTGAAGGGCTAAAGAGGCTTAAGAGCTTAATTGCCCCTGACTTTAGTCAGGGGATTGAGCTATAGATAAGTTCGGCTTTAGCCAAATCGATATGGGCTGAAGCCCAAGTTTCAAATGATATGCAACCCCGGCTTAAAAGCCGGGGCAATTAAGGTAAACCTAAGCCCAACATTGCTTTTTTAATATTTAAAACGTTTACCCCCTTTCAGGGGGCTAGGGGGTAAAAGATTAATGAAGCTTAAACTCCGTCAGCGCATGCACATCGCCTACTGAAGAAGTAGTGAGTATCAACCCCACTCCATCAGCATAATAATACTGCGTAAAAAAGTTGAGTTGCATAGGACTGCCATTCATGATAAGCTGGCTCTCCGCTTCAATACATACGACGTCGTTATATACCTTTCCTGATACATCCTTACTGATGTCTGTTTCCTTGACGGTCATCAGTAGCAGACAATCCAGGCCATTCGCTTTAAAGGTTACAACCCAATGATCACCTACCTTCATGTCATTGGTGAGCCAGTGTTGAAAATTACCTTTTTCAAGGGCATCTGTTGTCATCAGGTTACCATCCATCCTGACGATGCTGGTGGTATTGGCGGCGCTGTTGTGCATGGTAAATTCATTGCCATTTGCTGCAGTGACTTTATTAGTATAAATGGTACCGTCTTTTTGTTGGTACTGCCATTCATTACCTGCTGCCAGTGGGTAATAATTTTTCATATGATTGATATTTTGTTCAAAGTAAATCATCCTTTAACCAACCTGTAAAAGGATATGAGTTAACGGTATATCCTGATGAGTTTACGGCGAAACAACTTTTTCAAAAATAAAATCTTCGGTGAGCTTAGCTTAAGTCTAAGGGGTCGCAGTCGTAATGAAGCTGGACAAGCCCACTATCAAAATGCTTTACAGATTTGAGTGCCAGCTTTTGCTCAGGCCTTCCATCCTTAAATAAACGCACCCCATCTCCTAATAAAACCGGAATAACGGAAATGATGATCTCATCAATCAAGTCATTTTTTAAAAACTCGGTTACAATCTCTGCACCGCCATCACAGAAAATATTTTTACCGGGGATCGATTTTAATTCAGCAACCAGATCTCGCAGGTTGCCTGTAAAAAAAGTGACTTTTTCGGTTGACGTTCGTTCAGTCCTGGTGACAACATATACATGCTGATCTCCTGCTGGATATGCAAATCCCATAGACAGTACTTTGTCATATGTCTTTCGCCCCAGGATGATCGTATCGATTGTTGCAATAAATGCACCATATCCATAATCCTCCCCTTCTTTTTCAACTACAGTAAGAAAATCCAAGCTTTCATTCTTACCTGCTATGTATCCATCAAGGCTGATGGCAATGTATACGATTACTTTCCGGCCAGTTTTCATTTCAAGACTCTATAAATTAGTATATATGGCAACCAGCTTTTTCGCCTCATTCTCCCACGTAAATTCTTTTGCAGCCTCTTGACAAGCAGTAACCATGCTATTATAAAGCGCTTTGTCGTTCTCAATGCGCTGCACAGCTTTAACGATTTTTTCCACATGTACTTCATCTAATAGCAATGCACATGGATACCTCTGACATATCGCAGCATACTCGGGATAATCCATATGAATCGAAGGTAGTCCGGCATGTATAGCATCAAAAAATTTATTGGGTAAAGAATAATAGTCATTGAGACTACCAACTTCCCTCAGGTTTATGCTCAGTGTCGCCTGACGCATGAGGGACGGCAAATCATCCGGCATCACCCAACCTAAAAATCTAACCCTTTCATTAACTTCCTTTTCTTTCGAAAGCGTTTTTAATTGATCAGTGATATCACCTTCACCTGCCAGCCAAAATTGCCAGTCAGGCAAATGGACCATAGCCTCCACACAAGCCTCCAGGCCTCTGCCAACATTCAATGCCCCCTGA
The DNA here is from genome assembly GCA_017995875.1 of Saprospiraceae bacterium. The sequence goes on along the minus strand of JAGOIB010000002.1, from coordinate 10,115 downwards.
TATAAAAGGATTTTCTGTTCTTTTGACTGAACTTGAGATTCATTTTGATTCAACGCGGTCGGTGCAATATTCCTGATGACATCAAAATGTACCGCATACTTTTTTCCCATCAACGTTGCCAGTTCCTGACCAACCGTATAGCATGCATCAAAACCAGGTATCGTTATTCTACCGATCCAATTCCAGATGGCTTTTACTGCAGGCCGGTCTTTTAATTCCGGGACTTCTGAAAAGAATTCATGTGCATCATATACCGTCTTTTTCATTTTAATCCATGAAGCCATTCGAACAGCGAGTGCGGTATCAAGATCACAGGCACAGGCTATATCAAATTTGCTGCTCCACAAAAAGAAAAAGAGCCTGATATTATATTCACCATAAAAGAGGAATCCCTTTGTAAACCAACAGCTTAAACGAATGCCTTCAAATGAATGGATGGCAAAAGCCGTGGAGTCTTTACGTTTCCTCCCAACAAGCATCACATTTGCTCCTGCTTCAGCGAGTGCAGAACATATCCTGAACATCCTGCGGTCGTATGTCAGATCGTTTGTTACAGCCAGTATAATGTTCTTTCCTTTCATTGGTTATGTACCTGAGCGGTATATTTTATCTTCTACGATCTTAATTTTGTTTTCATCTGCTAACTGCCGGAGTTCAGATTTTATTGCCGGTTGGTGTTCTGTTTTGTACTGGCCGAGAAAATCTTTCACAGTAATTCCTTCGCGGTCATCCAATATTTTATAAATCATTTCCAGCCAACCCGTTTGCTTCGGCTGGCCGCTTAGGCAGCGATCACAATGTCCACATGGTTGTACGTCATGCTCATCAAAATACTGACGGATGAAAGTCTCCCTGCACACTACATCATCCTTGAGATAAGCCAACATGGAATTCATCCTGGCTATTGCCCGATCTTTTCTGAAATTATATGCTTTGAGATCTATGGTAAAATTTTGTTCTGGGACTCTTTCCCTTAATAGGGTTATCTGACTTTTCGCAGTAGAGCTCTTGTAATCCACCAGGCCCATCGCATGAAGTCTCGTCAGTTGCTTTCTAACTTCGGCAATACTCCAATTTAAAAACTTTGCAATCCTGCTCTCCTGTATATGCACTCTTGAGGTCCATAGCCCTTCGTAACCACGGAGAAGCGCTTTCGTCAATTTATCAATGGTTGGTTCGGCAACCTGGTAGGTATAGAGTGTCTCCGTGGATGTAATAAACTGGAGCGTACTACCACGCATTGCATTTTCATCCAGGGAGATCCATCCATCTTTTGCTATAATATCCAGCGCAACATAGGCATCTACCGTACGAAGGCCGAACCGCTTTGCATAAGTATCAAGATCAAAATCAAATGTTTCACCTAAACCGGATCCAACGGCGAGATCAAGATAGATGTGAAGTGATTTATAAATACGTTTTAATTCGTCAGCTTCAGGAAAGCTACTTTCCACTCTCGTGATAAGATTTTTTTCACTTGCAGGCTTGTCAACAATTATGCAAAATGCTTCCTTCCCATCGCGCCCTGCCCTACCCGCTTCCTGGTAATAATCTTCAATACCGGGAGGCAGATCGTAGTGAATGACCAGACGGACATCACTTTTATCTACGCCCATACCAAAAGCATTGGTGGCAATGATAACACGGCTTTCTCCTTTAATCCATTTTTCTTGTATTGTATCCCTGTCTTTCATTTCCATCCCGCCATGATAGGAAACCGCAGGAATTCCTTTTGATGATAACCAATGCGCGAGTTCAGTACATTTTCGGCGATGTCTGACGTACACAATGGCTGATCCGGTGGACTTAAGAAGCAAACGTTCAATATAGGGCAATTGATCCTGGCGATGTATGACGTGATAGCGGAGATTGCTACGTGCGAAGCTTTCTTGTATGACCACAGGATCCTTGAGATGCAGCCGTTCAAGAATTTCTGCTTTTACTTCTTTGGTTGCTGAAGCAGTCAGGGCTATAAAAGGAATCGTAGGAAACAGCGATCTCAATTCACCAACTTCAAGATATGCAGGTCTGAAATCATACCCCCATTGTGAAATACAATGCGCTTCATCAATAGCGATCAACCTTACAGGCATCGATGGTAAGCGGGCAACAAACATTTCTGTCTTGAGACGCTCAGGAGATACGTAGAGCAATTTAATTTTACCATAGCGGGCATTTTCAACGATGCGATCGATGTCCGCATTTCGCATGCCTGAGAAAATGGCTTCCGCCTGTATGCCAATAGATTTCAATCGTGAGACCTGGTCCTTCATCAGGGCGATGAGCGGAGAGATGACAATCGTCAGACCATCTGACATCAAAGCAGGCACCTGATAACATAGGGACTTTCCACCTCCGGTGGGAAGCAAGGCCAGCACATCCTTTCCGGAAACTACAAGATCAATTATTTCGCTTTGTAGTGGCCTGAAGGCATTATAACCCCAATATTGCCTTAGTATGTTAGACGATGTTTTCAACCTGGTGTAAAAATAGGGCAATCAGAACTTAGGCGTACCAATGGTTTTATTATTATGTCTTCGTATTTTATACTTGTTGATGGCAATCTCAATTGGCATAGTAGCACGCAGGGTAAACATGCCAAAATAATCTCTCGAGTCTGCATTGGCCCTCCCTATATTCTCAGGCAATATGACCGGGTCTGTTCCCAGGTATTCACCTATCCTGTTTGCCAATGCGGCCGTTAATGGCCCTGCCTTCTCCAGTAATTCAGGATATGGTATGTAAATGGTACTGGCATCATCGATGTAATCTGTAAAGGTGTACGAGAACGTCCCTTCTATCGCAAGTATGAGCTGATCAGTGGCCAAAAGTTTTAATCCCCCACCTATTTGCAATGTTGGCTGAAATAATGAATATGGTTTTTGATCCGGATAGTCATCCAGATACTGGCCTTCCGTGCCTAAAGGATGGAGAGCTACCTTATCCCCCATATAAATTGTCTTCGGATTGAAATAAAAAATACTGGCTCCCACTGTGACATAAGGTGTAAAAGATCCAACCGCCGTCGAATTGAAACCAAGAATATTCCAATCACCCCCAATAGCCAGTTGAATGACAGGGGCAAAAAAATCCAGATTACGTTGCCTCGTTTCTTCCTTTTCGGCGAGGGCATCATCACCGGCCAAACGGGTATAAAGCAAATCCGCCCTGAGCCGGAAACTCTTATTTAGTTCAAACCCGCCGTGAACACCGATAACAGGACCTATTAAAGCTTTGAAACCATCCTGGGTACTATAAGATGGCAGGTCTCCCTGATAATTGGATATCCCAACTAAAAGCCCTAATTCACCTTGCCCCAAAAGCAACCCCGGGAGGCTTGAAGGTAGTAGTAAGAGGATAAGGCAGAATAATCGCAATCCGGTAGTCTTTAAGTCAATAGATATTATTCTCCAGTGCGTAGGTGTGCCCCAAAGATATAGAACGCTTTATACATTTGAAATTAGTACCCTATGAACAGACGGAAATGCAAACTTGTCCACCAATCCAAGGTATAGAGCCTTTCATCCAAAAAAATCGGTGGTTTTTAAACAATAATCTATCATTGTGATTCCTTATGTCTGTTCATTTCAAGTATAAACATTTCTGATGCGGTATTCAGTAAAAAATTTCCTTCTATCCATCCTCGGATCCTTTTGCCTGCTATCAACGCTCCTGGCACAGGATGAGCTCATCAACTGGCACCAATTAGGACCTGACAGCGAATTCCCTACCGGTATACGATCTGCTGAATGGTATGCTAAAGCACCTGCTTCCAAACCAAAGACGATCGTTGTTGCTGTTCTGGACAGCGGAGTGGATATCAATCATCCTGACCTGAAAGACAATATATGGATCAATAAGGATGAAATCCCCGGTAATAAAATAGATGATGATCACAACGGATATGTAGATGATATCTCGGGTTGGAATTTCCTGGGTGGACCTGATGGGCAAAGCGTGGTGCATGAATCCCTTGAACTCACGCGTGTCTATGGCGCTGAAAAAGCCAAATGGGAAGGAGTTGACACCGACCACCTGAAAGGGAAAAAGAAAAAGGAGTATGAGGAATTTCTGAAGAAAAAAGAATTGGTGGAATCAAAAATTGAAAGTGCAAATGCGCAGATCACTCAGGTGAAAGCCATGCAGGAAATCGTGGTGAAGTCACTTACTGCGGCCAAAGAAGAACTCAATGGTGATTCCTTAAATCTCGAAAGGTTGGAATCATCCGGAAATGAAGATATTCTCATCGCTGCACGAATCATTCGAAACATAGAAGAGCAAGGCGTTGAGGTCGAAAGTATTGAATGGTTAATGTCTGTCATTGATACTCAATTTATCGAGCAGATCGCCGAAAGCGAAGAAATCATAAAATACAGGTACAATACGGAATACAATGCAAGGACGATTGTGGGTGATACATACTATGATTTTGCTAACCGATCCTATGGCAATAATGATGTACGTGGTGATTTCTCCAGGCATGGCACACATGTGTCAGGTATCATTGGGGCAGTGAGAAATAATGCGATCGGGATGGATGGTATAGCTGATCATGTTGCGATCATGAGTGTCAAGCTTGTTCCGGATGGGGATGAAAGAGATAAAGATGTAGCCAATGGCATCCGTTATGCTGTAGACAATGGAGCCCAGGTCATCAATATGAGTTTCGGGAAAGGTTATTCGCCTGAAAAATATCTGGTGGATGATGCCATGAAATATGCAGCAAAACATGATGTGCTTATTGTTCAAGGATCAGGGAACGATGGAAGTGATATGGATAAGAATCCTGAATTTCCAAATGATACCTATTTGAAAAAACCTTTTCTTGGGCCTAAGCGCGCACCAAATGTTATTTCCGTTGGTGCTTTATCACCAGAAGGTGGTGAAAATGCTGTGGCTGAATTTTCCAATTATGGTAAAAAGGAAGTGGATGTGTTTGCACCGGGTGTTTATATCTATGCTACTACTCCGAATAATACCTATGAATATTTAAGTGGTACCAGTATGGCTTCACCGGTAGTCGCAGGTATGGCAGCTCTCATCCGTTCCAGATATCCTGATCTCAGTGCCAGCCAGGTAAAGGATATCATCATCAAAAGCACTGACAAACTTCCTGTCTCTGTCATTCAACCCGGCACATTTGATACTGTTCCTTCAAGTGAACTCAGTGTTTCCGGTGGAATGGTTGATGTAGTCACAGCGATGAAAATAGCCGCTGATACAAAAGGGAAAGCGAAAAAGAAGAATAGAGTCCCTGCATCGGAGTATGTTCCTGCTGGGCCGAAGGTGTGATCGGTATTCGGTATTCAGTGATCGGTAATCAGTGATCGGTATTCGGT
>JAGOIB010000002.1:2430-4676 GCA_017995875.1 Saprospiraceae bacterium | reverse complement strand
TTACTGAATACTGCTAACAAGTAATCAATATCATCTTTGTAGGTTAACAATTGTTGGCTTAGAGAATCCTGACCTCCTTGACATAATCCTCCCCCAGCCTTTCATTGACAGTGGTGCGTATATTTTCGCGCATGATCGTCAGTTCTGATTTCAACGAAGCTGAATCGATAAATAAAAGAAGTGTCTGTCCGTCGAGTTTTATACGCGTGGTATATCCACTGATCACAGGCCCCATCAGCTCAGCCCACATTTTCTCGACACGTGTCTGGTACAATTTAGCCCTCAACTGCGGCGATTGGGCAAATACCTGCAGCCATTCTTTGAGTGGACGATTGTTGTCAGTGGACATTGTCTAAAGGTAAGGAAAAAGGTTAGGAGATTAGGAGGTTAGAAGGTTATGGGTTAATGGTTTATGTGTTTATGCGTTTAAAGAGTGGCTATTAAATTTGGGCATTAAAGAAAATCTTTTTCCTGACAGACCCTATGCACTATGCACTATGCTCTCTGCTCTATGCTCTATGCCCTTTGCTCTTCACATGTCAATAGAATGCACCTGATCACCCGGCAAAAACTTACTAATCCTTTTATGGTCTGTATCTGAGATAAAAACCTGGCCAAAGGAATCATCTGTAAGAATTTCCATCAGGTGATTGAGTCGTCGTTCATCCAGCTTTTCAAAAATATCATCGAGCATGAGCAAGGGTTTGTACCCGCTTTGCTCACGAATCAAGGCATACTTACTAAGATGCAATGCAAAAATCAATGATTTGATCTGGCCTTGAGATCCATATTCACGGGCAGACATGTTCTTAATGGAGAGCTCGTAATCATCCTTGTGTATTCCTGCATTAGAGCGTGTTGTGTTTTTATCGGATTCCCAACTCATATCCACTGCTACCTCATATGGATATTGGTGCAGGTTTGATTGAAAGTGCATATCGACCGTTTCCTTATTGTCTGACAATGTCAGGTAGGTCTGGCGAAGAAGCGGTTCAAATACATCGACCAACCATTTCCTTTTTTCATAAATCAATGCGGCGTGAGGTGCCATTTGCTCATCATAGGTCTGAATCACCCGCTTCAGATCAGGGAAGCCTTGTTTTAAAGCTGCATTGCGCATCAGCAACAAATGATTGTAGGCCATCAAGGATCTTAAGTACGCCGGATCTATCTGACAAAGGAGATGATCAAAATATCGCCTTCGTGACTGACTTGACCCGATAACGAGTTCAATATCCCTTGGTGCTGAAAACACAATGGGAATAAAACCGAGATGCTCACTGATCCGGTTTACCAGGATACCGTCAATAATAAGTTCTTTGAGCGATCCGGGTTTGACTTTGATGATGACTTTGTGATGAGATGTGTCTCTCAACACATCTGCCTCCAATCTGAAAAAGGTTTCATCCTGCCTGACCACGCGTTGATCATAAGGCGTGAAATAACTTTTACCAACACACAAATAGTAGATGGAGTCCAACAAATTGGTCTTGCCAATACCGTTGAGCCCTGTGATAAGGTTAAACTTATTGCCCAGCCCAAAACGGGCTTCGGTATAGTTTTTGAAATTTGTCAATACGACCTCTTGGATTACGAGGGGCTTCATAGTCGCAGTTAATGCAGATACCTTATCTTTGTCAGGCGGCTAATATAGTTTTTATGGCTCAGGTAAAAGAAAAAAAGACAAGTACTCAGGCATCCAATGGCTCCAATGGGCTGGATATCACCACATACCGTCATTGGTATGAGACCATGGTCCGGATTCGGAAGTTTGAAGAACGTGCGCTGAAAATGTATTCAGTCAACAAGATCAGGGGCTTTCTTCATGTCTATATCGGCCAGGAAGCTATTGCCGGAGCCATTACATCCGCTTTGAGGCCAACTGACCCAATCGTTACTGCTTATCGCCAGCACGGAATCGCTCTTTGCAGAGGCATTTCAAGTAATGCATGTATGGCAGAACTTTTTGGCAAAGAAACCGGTGTAAATAAAGGTAAGGGTGGCTCTATGCACTTCTTTTCAAAAGATCACCATTACTTCGGAGGTAACGGTATCGTAGGAGCCCAGATTCCTATTGGTACCGGAATCGCTTTTGCCGAGCAATATAAAGGGACTGATAACCTCTGTCTTACCATGTTTGGCGACGGAGCTGCAAGGCAAGGTGCTCTATATGAGTCCTTCAACATGGCCATGACCTGGAAACTTCCAGTGCTGTACGTCTGTGAAAACAATCAGTATGCCATGGG
>JAGOIB010000002.1:0-2330 GCA_017995875.1 Saprospiraceae bacterium | reverse complement strand
CCTCTTAAGCCTCTTTAGCCTTTTCAGCCCCTTCAGCCTTTTCTGCCTTTTACCATTATTTGACGTATTACAGAAAATCTATACCTTTGCACCACTTTTTAAAAAAGAAGACGATCAATGGCAATCAGACGCAAGCAGAATACTAAGAGTGAAGAGACCTTACTTGACCTTACACAGGCAAGGGTTAAAGCAAATAACTTTTTTGAGCAACACCAGAAAAGCATCATCGGCGGAATAGCCGCCCTGGTCATCATCGTTGGTGGATGGTTCGTATATAAAAACCTCATCCAGGGGCCAAAAGAAGAAAAAGCTATGGCCCAGATGTGGATGGCCCAGGTTCAGTTTGAACAGGATTCCTTCCAGGTGGCTCTTGAAAATCCAGGTGGCGGTTACAGCGGCTTCCTCAGCATCATCCAGGATTACAGTGGTACCAAGGCAGGCAATATGGCCAAATTCTATGCAGGCATATGCTATCTCAATCTTGGCAATTTCGAGTCTGCAAAGAAATATCTTGAAGATTTTAATCCTCATGGAATCATTGGCCCAACGATGAAGCATGGTGCCCTGGGCGATGTCTATTCTGAACTAAACGAGATGGATAAAGCAATGTCCAGCTACAAGAAAGCTTCAGAATCCTCTGAAAACGAATTGCTCACCCCTTACTATCTTAAAAAACTGGCCTTGTTGCACGAGTCTCAAAATGAAGTGGATAAAGCTTTGGAGATTTACAAACGCATCAAGTCCAAGTATCCGAACAGTAACGAAGCACTTTCGATCGATAAATATATCGCACGGGCTGAAAACAAATAACTATGGCTTCGCGGGATGCATCTCCTTCCATCGTTAATCTTCCGGATGGATCATCCTATAAATTTGGTATTGTCGTAGCGCAATGGAATGCGTCTATTACGAATGCTCTCCTGGAGGGTGCCAAACAAACTTTACTTGAGGCAGGTGTTTCTGAAGAAAATATAGAAGTCCTGTATGTGCCGGGGTCATTCGAACTCCCATGGGGTGCACGTCAGATCATGAAGCCAGGTAAAAAGGATGCTGTCATTTGTCTTGGCTGTATCATCCAGGGAGAAACGAAGCATGATGAATATATCGCCACAGCAGTTGCTTCAGGTATCATGCAACTGGGACTCATGTCAGGTGTTCCTGTCATCTTTGGCGTACTTACGACCAATGACGAACAACAGGCACTGGACAGAGCCGGGGGAAAACACGGCAACAAAGGTTCAGAGGCTGCCGCATCAGCACTACAAATGGCCTATATCAGGACAGGTGACACCACTACCAAAAAACGCATAGGATACTAAGATGAAAGTAATGTCCATTGAAACCGGCCATTTCAAACTGGATGGCGGGGCCATGTTTGGCGTCATACCGAAAACCATCTGGCAGAAAATGATACCTGCTGATGATCAGAATCTATGCAGCTGGACCATGCGTTGTCTGCTGGTGGATACCGGTAAAAAAGTTATTCTCATCGACACCGGATTAGGCGACAAACAGGATGAACGTTTCTTTAGCCATTATTTCTTACACGGTGAAGCTACCTTGCTGGATTCAATAGCTAAAGCAGGCTACAGTGTCAATGATATCACTGATGTATTGATCACGCATTTTCATTTTGATCACGTTGGTGGAGCAGTCAGTAAAGATGCTGACGGCAAGCTATACCCTACTTTTCCGAAGGCTAAATATTGGACAACTAAACGGCATTACGATTGGGCCTACAATCCGAATGCACGTGAACGAGCTTCCTTCCTGAAAGAAAATTTTGTTCCGCTGCTGGATGCAGGCGTATTGCATTTTATTCCTGAAGAAGAAGGCTATGTGTGGGATGACAATATTAAAATCAGATTTTCTTACGGCCATACCGAGTCAATGATGTTGCCGGAGATTAAAGTGAACGATGAGGTTACTATAATATATACAGCGGATTTGATTCCATCCTCTCATCATGTCGGATTGCCTTATATCATGGGGTATGATATCCGTCCACTGGTGACTCTGGAAGAGAAGACTTCATTCCTAACTGAAGTTGCTTCAAAGGGATATTATTTATTTATGGAGCATGATAAGGATTCAGAATGTATCACGATTAAATTAGATGATAAAGGAAGACCACAGCTTGATAAGAGACTATCCTTATCTGAGGTGCTAAGGGGTAAGGAATAAGGAACATTGAATAGCGAAGTAAATAAAGCGAAAGAGGCCAAAGATGCTTAAGAGGCTTAAGAGGCACAAGAAGATAACAGTGATTAATTGTGCCCTGTAGGCGATGTGCTCAGCGGAGTCGAAGTAGGCACCAGGTTGGTAACAAT
>JAGOIB010000043.1:1454-14204 GCA_017995875.1 Saprospiraceae bacterium | reverse complement strand
ACACTACCCACCATCCATAATTACAATGCTATTTTTTCCCTGGGAGCTGTAACAGCTATTCAAAATTCTACGAATTATGCCACCCTTGCCGCCTATGCAACTGGGACGAGCACGAATGCAAACAGCAAAGCTTTCGATCCTTTATATATAAGTATGACCGGACCTGAGATTTCTCAATATCAATTGAATGGAACAGGTCTTACCATCGCAGGTATTACAACAGATATCAATGGTGCCACGCGCACATCTCCTCCTGATATTGGTGCTGATGAGTTTACGCCTGTCATGCATGATGTCAAAGTTTCACATGTTGCTTCTCCTTTAGATGACTGTGGGTTGGGAAGTAATGAAGAAGTGGACCTGGTGCTCGTCAACTTCGGAAGTTCAGTTGCGACAGGCTTTGATGTCATGATGACTTTCGATGGACAGACCACAACGGAAAATATTGGATCGCTGCAGGTTCCACCGGGAGATAGCCTGGTCTATACCTTCAATCAAACCATTGATGTTTCAGCATTTGAGACGTACGACTTGTCTTTCGAAATCGATTATAACAATGATGTCAATCCCGGAAATGATTCAATTGGACATTCCTTTACCAACCATCCGCCGATCAGCCAACAGCCAGGTAATCTGATCCCGGTAAACGGTACAACCGGGCTGGAAAACCAGGTCTCCCTCTCCTGGTCCCCGGTGACTGACGCCGTAAAATATAATCTGTATGTCTGGCCATTGTCAGGAAGTAAGCCGGTCACACCGACACATGCAGCATTGACCACTATCAATAAACTCGTTACCGGGCTTACATACGGGACGACCTATAGATGGCAGGTACATGCTTTGAACCTTTGTGATGAAGAACTGGCATCAGACACCTCTGTTTTTTCTGTAAGACATCTCCCGGACCTGATTGTGGAATCCATGATCATTCCGGCAACAGCATATTCAGAACAGACCATCGGGATTGAATGGGTAATAAAAAATCAAGGTGTTGGTGCAACCTTTCCGGGGACATGGTATGAGAACATTTACCTCTCCGTGGATCCAACATATAATAGTTTTGACCCTTTGTTGTCCTCTGTATCCAGCCTGAATACACTAAATCCAGATCAATCATACACACATAGCGCGAATGTGGTCATTCCACAGGGATCCAATGGATTGTATTACATCATCATAAAGACTGATCATTACAATGGTGTTAAAGAGACGGCGGACAACAATAATACTACATACAGTGCCACCCAGATCAACATCACACTAAGTCCTCCTCCGGATCTTCTTGTAACAGAGATCAACACCCCTGCAATTACCTTTTCCGGTCAAGCCATCAATGTAACCTATGAAGTGCGTAATACCGGAGATGGTATCACGACAGATGATATCTGGAAGGATCAGATCTGGCTTGTGCCTGCAGCCAATAACAACAATGGTACCAGTACGGTACTGGGGACCCGCACTCATGTTGGTCATCTTCAGCCTGATTCAATTTATCTGGCTTCACTTCAGGTAGCCATTCCCGCCAATATTTTTGGTGACTACCAGATAAGGGTGCATACTGACTTCACTAATGATGTGTTTGAATTCGCTTCCGAAGGAAATAATCAGACGCTCAGTGATGTTTTTGAAATCGTGCTCACTCCTCCGGTTGATCTTGTGCCGGATAGCTTGATTACATCCGATACTATTAGTTTGTACCAAACCAATTCAATTTCATATCAGATACACAACAACGGCGGATCATCTCCGACGGAGGGATGGACAGATCGTTACTATCTTTCACAATCGCCGGTGTACAACACTAATTTCCTTATTCACCTCGGATATGTGTACCACTCCGCCGGACTAATGCCCGGTGATTTCAATCAAAAGAGTGTCAATATCAAATTAACTGGCAATTATGCCGGAGTCTACTACCTCTATGTCGTATCCGACTATAATAACAAAATCAATGAATTTGCTTTCGAGGGTAACAATATCCTTCGATCTGACCCTTTCACTATTATAAGACCGGATATAAAACCAGATTCTCTGCTTCATTCTGCAAATGCAATGTCCGGTCAGATAATTAGTACACGTGCAGAAATCATAAACCCCGGACCAGGATATTTCAATGGCAATCTGATCAACCGATATTATCTGTCAGCAGATCCTGTACTGTCTACTATGACGGATATCCTTCTCCAAGCCAGAACACTATCCAACGTGACCATTGGAATTCAGGATACGATTTCCAGTACGGTTGCGCTTACCCTGCCCAATGATGTTTTCGGCGTTAAGTATTTATTGTGTCACTCAGATGCTTCAGAAGCCATATATGAATCCAATGAAAACAACAATACATTGGCTTCTCCGATCACTTTGTTTGAAGCACCCCATTCGGACCTTACAGGATCATCATGCCAGGTGCCGGATACAGTCATTGCGGGAGTTCCTTTTTCGATTGCCTATACCCTGACCAATATTGGGGATGTAATCATGACGCAAACTGTAAAAGATAGTCTGTTTATTTCCTTTTCATCAACATGGAACAGGGCGACAGCAACACCCCTTGGGATACAGGTGACATCCTTACTTGATACCAATCAGTCTATAACCTATACGCTTCCTATCCAAACCGCCATAAGCCAAAATCCTAATCAATACTATCTCTATGTCATCAGTGATGCAACTCAAAAAATATATGAGGGCAGCGGCGAGGCTAACAACATTTTGCGAAGTGATCCATTCGTCCTGTTGGCCTATCCACAAGTAGATCTCAAACTGACTGAAATCACTTCTGTTCCGGACACACTGACTTCGGGCCAAATGTTAAATATCCCTTATACCATCACGAACCTTAGTAACAGCCCCACTTATTTTAATTCATGGACAGAACATATTTATTTCTCTGAAGACAGTATATTCCAGGAAGCCAATGACATGCAGGTTGGCACGCTTGCTTACACCGGGGGCAGTATTGCAGCAACTGGAACAAAATCTGCAGTTGTATTGCTACAGATACCTCATGGTATCACAGGCGATTATTATCTCTTTATTGAAACAGACGCAATGGACATCAATAATGATCTGTTCAGAGGTAATAATGTCAATACCCCTCGTGTCGGTAGTACTGCCAAACGTATTCATGTCAAACTTGCCTTATATCCTGACCTTCAACCAAGTGAATATACAAGTCCTGTTGAAGTAGTTTCAGGACAATATTTTGATATTATCACGAAAGTTACAAATGAAGGTTCGGGTAATGCCGGATCGAGGACAGACAGACTTATCGTCAGTGTAAACAATGTCATTGAGCAGGGAGATCTCACGCTGGCAAGTATCAACCACACTTCACTTGGCCCCGGTATGGATCAGTTGGACACTATTTCTGTTTTCGTTCCTGCAAATTATAGTGGCAATTATTTCATCCTGTATTCCGTGGATCACGGGAACAATGTGTATGAATATACTAATGAAGGCAATAATATTTTGATCTCTTCCATCATTGCCACACCACCTCCACCTGCTGACCTGGTCGTAGGCAATATACTTGTTCCCGATAGTATACTTGCCGGCGGCACTGCCAATATTTCGTGGCAGACAAGCAATGTAGGAACCAATCCTGCAAGTGGGCATATGCGTGAGATCATTTATCTCTCGACAGATACCATTTGGAATGTTACAGATGAGGTCATTGGTATTTGGGATGGAACTGTTTCTCTTTCGACAGGAAGCACCATCACCAGGAATGTGCCCACAACGTACAATAACATTACCAATGCAGATTACCACACATTTATACGGACAGATGCCAGGAACAATATTCCTGAATCGAATGAAAGTAACAATGATGGGTATTCGTATGATCTTACAAACGTGGACATAGAAGAAATCTACCTCGGCGTAGTCAAAGAAACCCAATTGCCAGCTGCTGTCAATCTTTATTATAAACTTGAAGTCCCGTCAACCAAAGCCGGTTTAAATATTCTTGTTTCACTGACTAGTGATACACTGGCAGGTATCAATCAGCTCTATATTAAATACGGTGCTGTTCCTACTGAGGCGGACCATGATTTGGCCTATAGTACTCCATTTTCTCCAAATCAAAAACTTGTCATTCCTGATGCAGAGCCAGGTTACTATTACATACTGGTCAAGGGATTCACTCCGGGGACAAATTTGCCTCAATCCATTTCATTGCTGGCCCGGATCATTCGAATGGAGATTTTAGATATTGCTCCGCGTCAGGGTGGAAATAAAGGGTATACTACCATTGTAGCCATCGGTTCTGAATTGGATTCCATTGTTACAGTCAAGCTCGTCCTGGATGATACATTGAACTATCACGAAATTGTGGCTGATACATTTTTTATGAGTGGGGATGGCACAAGGGTCGTAGCGCGATTCAATCTGGATGGGCAGCCCCTGGGCGTCTATCATTTTCAATGCCTACGGGAATCTATATGGATGGCAAGTTATCGGAGTGGATTTGAGATCATTGAGGGAGGCGGAGCTGATTTGCAGGTCAATTGGGACTTCAATCCTAAAGCTTACAATCCAAGGTTCAATACCATCTTTCAGATCAAGATCGATATTGAAAACCGCGGCGATGCCGATGCCATCGATCGCATGGTGCGTGTCAATACACCAAACTATGATAACCCTGTCTATTATAGTCTGAGTGATTATTACAATGGCATCGGGCACGCCCAGCTAATATTACCATCTGAGGATGCAGATGGTTTTCCTGGAGTTCTGCGCCCTGGTGGAAGACGCACCTATTATGTATTTGGTCGAATCGTTGGCACACAAGGTTTTTCTATTTTTTATGACAAATAAATGGATATGCGTTATTTTATAGTCATACTTTTCATGAGTGGTTCGCTGTTGAATGCACAGCAATGGGCCGGTCCTGACAAAGCAACCTGTGGTGAACTCGGCGTAACGATAGGTTCAAATGATCCATGCGAAGGCTGTTGTTATCTATGGTCACCTACCACAGGATTGGATGATGCTAAAATTAAAAACCCAAAAGCCTTTCCTCCTTCCCCAACTGAATATACTGTAACCGTGACAGGGCCAAATCTGCAAGCAAAAGGATCGGATAAAGTCATGGTTGATGTTGAATTTGGGGAAATGTTCTTTTCGCCTGAACATCTCATTCAATCCTCCGACCAAACTTCAGATGTTGCTTTGCTCAATCTTGGTGATGTCAATTCACCTTCCGAAATTACATGGACCATATTGACTCCCACATTAGGTTGCACGCACGTGCAGGAAGGACTAGGTACCATCATCTCTCCGGGCAATCACTATGGCACCATCACCGTGCAGGCATCGAAAGTGGGTGTACCTGGATGTATAGTAAAAGGCACCCTTGATATCAACAACGGTGTAAAAGATGTTTGGGCGATAGATCCGGATAGTCCTGATCGAATTGCTAAAGCAGGACAGACCCTCAACGTAGTCGATCAGTCTGCTGTGACTATACGTGCCATTCCCAATCCCGGAGGCTTTTCAGAAGGAACTCCGGATTGGAAACAAGATGCATATGGTTCCAATAAACCTGGATATGAAGTGGAGGAGTCCACGATGTCAGAGCCACATGGACTAAGCAACAATTATGCAGAGTATATCGCCGGTGACGATCCGGAATATAAACCAAAGACTGGAGTGCGACGCATCACAAATGTGCAAACCACACTCCCCCTCAATGCGGGGATTGGTGCACTCTTCAATCTGTTCAAGGCAGTGTGTAAATTCAGAACAAATCCCGGAGATGAAAACGCCACACCACAGCATGATTGTGGCGATGGAGTGAGCTTTGATTTTGCCGAACAGTCCTCCAATTTCGCGTTTAAAAAATCAATTGTTGAAAGATATAATGACCCGGATACTTCCTACAAATTTGAAGTTGCTATTGAAGGCATATACCAGGCTACAGGAAGGATATACCATCCTTATTTCACCAAATCATTTGACTTTGGGATAGTAAGCGTTTGCTCGGAGGTCTATATGGGTGTAGATGTCCCTATTACATTTGCCATGAATATTGTCCAGGACTCATCACAGGCAGATCCATCCTGGCATGTTGATAACTTCCAGGGAAAATGGGGGATTAAGCTGTTGGGGGGAATAAAACTTGAAGCGAGTGCAGGGGGATGGGATGCTACCGGGACTGCAGAGTTTTCAATTTCTGCAGAATCTATATCCGAGTTCCAGGCAGTGACTGGAGATCTGGTTAGTTATATTGAAATCAAGCCTGCTTCGGGCACGATCACAGCCAAGGTCACAAAAACTGAGGATGGAAACCAAACCTTCGTGTTAGAATTCCCTTCTAAAGAGATTCAGGTTATAGATGCAATCAAGACAACTCCTATTACAATTTATAGTTTTTATTGACCACATGAGAAATATCTTCATCATCATCCTGAGCCATTTGTGTTTGACCATTTTGAGCGGCCAAACACAATTCAATTACGCCGGTTATCAATTGACCAGTACAACGTATTCGGTGGAGCCCAGGGTGTATCATGTGGAACCTGCATCTTCTGATGATTCCGAAGCGGTGACTGTTTTTAAAAAGTACTTTAACCCTACTTCATATGAAGCATTTCGATCTATGTTCCTGCCTGAAGATTGGAATGGCATGACTGCCGAAAGTTTTACATCATGGCAGCAGAAACTTAAGATGAACCCTTTGGAATTGCAATTTGCCATCCAACTGCAGGATGGACAACAGCATAAATATTTGGTACTGATCTATGTCGTACACCAAACCTATTTTGATATTCCATCCTGTAAGGCCTTGAAGTATGTCAATGGAACATGGAAACACCGTAACCTCGATAAAAGTGGCACAACACTAATCCTCGAGCGAATTGGAATGATGCAGCCTGCCTTCCTGCAACAAAAGTTAAATGCAAAAGAAACACCAGTATCTCTTGGCGCAGAAGTAGAATCCCAGGTACGCAACCAAATTGAAAAATTCAACCGGACGGATCTTGAAGACGAGTTGAGAAGGGCTTTGATTACATTTAATATCAGCGAAACAGACATTAATGCGGCCATTCCACTCTTCCACTCACCGGATAAAAATGCAATGCTAACTTTCCTAAGTACTTCTTACAAGTTTGACCGGGGTGAATTAATGGATGAAATCAACAAACAGGTGGGATTTGAATATTATAAATATTTCAGGCAACCAAACACACCTAATAGATGAAAACTCTTATCACGTACATGATGTGTTTGATTTGTTTAGAGACCCAGGCTCAAATCACACTCATCAAAAAAGATGAATCCTGCGCCGGACGCAAGGATGGGCGAATTGAAGTCCAGGTTCCAGGCCTGACCAACGGTCTTACGTATGATTGGAAAAAAAACGGATCCCCTTTTTTAAAAACAACCAGTAAAGTCATATCCGGATTGGAGCCTGCAGATTATAATGTAACAGTTTCCACGTCAACAGGGTGTATGGGGATGAAGTCAGCACGCGTGTGGCCGGGAAAAACTGTATCGGTCGATATAGCTGCAACACTTGTCTCTAAGTCACCGGATCCGGTTCCTTGTGGTGTCCGCCCTGAATATACCTATCAGCTTACCGGCGTTATTAGTGGGGGTACTCCACCCTATATATGTAGTTGGGGTAAAGGATTGGGGGATACGAGTGGTTCAGGTGATTCACCTTGCACCATTAGTGTCACAGGATCCTTTATTAACCAATCACTGACGATCATCGATTCGCTGAAATGCGTTGACTCGGATGGTTTCAAACTTACTGCAGGTATCCGATATTGTCCCAAGGATCCAAACGATATCCAGGGTCCTGTCGGATACGATTCGGTGCGATGGGTTTCAATACATGACGTGATGGATTATACAGTGCGGTTTGAAAATGACCCTGTTTTTGCCACCTCTAATGCGAGCACCGTATTGATTACTATTCCCATCGATGATGATATCAATCCGTTTTCATTCAGGTTGGGTGCCATTGGTTTTGGTGACAAGATCCTGGAGATTCCGGCAAATGTCTCTTCCTACCAGCATCGTTATGATTTCAGTTCGGATCTCGGGATTATGATTGATCTGACGGCCGGTCTCGATTTACCTAACAACCGTTTTATCTGGTTGATGGAGACTATAGATCCGATCACAGGACAACCACCAATCGATCCGATGGCTGGATTTCTGCCTTTGAATGATACGCTGACAGGTTCTGGTGAAGGATTTGTCAATTTCCTCTGTTCACCCAAAAACACTACCCCTACCGGTGAGATCGTCACTCATCAGGCTGCTATTATTTTTGACCTCAATGATCCCATCATGACCAATATGTGGAGTAATACCATTGATGCATTTGCACCAACTACCGTAGTCACCCCTTTGGCTGATACATTAAATACCAACGAGGTTTCACTTAATTGGTCGGTCAATGATGACGCAGGTGGCTGCGGAGTGCAACATGCAGAGATACTGCTATCAACAGATAATCTTGCTTTTCAATCAAATGGTGTCTGGTCGGATGTTCCGGTAGAGCTTATTCTCAATTGGGGCACCATGTATTATTATAAAGTAGTTGGTGTGGATAATGTCAATAATGTAGAAGATGTAGTTGCAGATTCCTTTTTTATTATGCCACTACGCGCGATCAATTTTATTTCACCCAGCGAACCTACCTATTGTTATGGCGACAGCCTGGCTATCAATGTGGATTTGATATCTATTCCTGATGCGGATCTCTATATTTCCATAGACAGCGGCATGACCTATGTATTGCTGCAGCAACAGGTAGATGAATGGCCTTATTTGATTGAACTCGACAGCACATTGCTTTATACTAACCTTTTTGTAAAGGCCCGCCATGAAGCTGAAAATGTTGAGGCGATTGTCGGACCTTTTGCTGTGTCTGGATTACCTGGAATAGATGCAGGCCCGGATCAGGCAGGGTGTCCGGGAGACATCCTTTTTGTAACGGCCGAAGGTGCCAATCAATACCAATGGTATCCGGACAGCATATTTAGTGCGCCATCAAACCGTTACTCAAACATATATCCGGTTTCAAGTGGATATGTATATGTTGAAGGAACAAATGTATTTGGTTGTACCAATATTGATTCTGCTCATATTACCGTCCTGCAAACCAGCCTGGATTCCATATCACAGCCTCTCTGTCAAGGCGATTCTGTTCAGATCGATGGTGAATGGATCTCGGAGGAAGGATTCTATACTTCTACTTCAACCAATGTAGCCGGATGTGACAGTACCATTGTTACTCAAGTATACTTCGAAAGCCCCTGCATCTGGACGGGAGGCCCATACGTATATGTCGACCAGGATGCGACCGGAGACAATAATGGCACCTCATGGGCCGATGCATTTAACGAATTGAAAGATGCTATCTATGTGGCAGGCCGGTATGAAAACGTTCAGGAAATCTGGGTGGCAGAAGGTATCTATTCACCTCATCCTACCAATCGGGATACAAGTTTTATACTTCTTGACAGCATAAAAATATATGGTGGATTTATTGGCGTTGAGCTGACACGGGCAGAACGCACTGCCAATGCAGAGCTGGTGCAGATTAGTGGTGATATCAATATCGCAGATACCTTATGGGATAATAGCTACCACACCATTATCCTTTCCCCTGACTGTCAGGAATGTATTCTGGATGGTGTGACCATTACCTATGGCCATGCAGATCAGGTTTTGAATGGAAATGATATGGGCGCTGGTGTGCTCAGTTTTGGAAAGGGCAAGTTCTATAATGTGATCTTTGAACGTAACTATGCTTCTGACCAGGCCGCAGCATTGCTTTCCACAGGAATGGCCGCTGACCTTATCATCGAAAACTGCATTTTCAGGTTGAATACGTCAAACCTTGGGCGGGATGTTGTCAATCTCAATGGTGCACAGGTGGAGTTCAGAGGGTTAAACAGTATTCATTAACCTCTCCCAAATACCTGAAATGAAGGGAGAATGATGAAATCAGAGGAATCAAGAAGATATTTCATTCTGTTTTTTCCCATAAAATAGCATAATCGTTGGTAAAACAACGAGTTAGCGAAACAAAATATGCCATCAAGCCATACAAAGAAAATTTGTTTCGATCTCCATAGTAAAAATTAAAATTCTGTTAAAAAAACCTGATAATTAGTGGAATATGGCGTACATTTGCGCCCACAATTGATAAAAAACACTAACAACATGAAAAAACTATTTTTATTCGCTCTTCCATTGCTGATGATCTCTTGCAAAGGCGTTGAGCAATACCGTGCTGGTATCGAAGAACTTTCAGGTAACTGGGACAACACAACTAAATCTGTAACTGATTTCGCAGGTATGGTTTCAGGTGATCTTTCTAACTACACCAAAGCATTAGCTGGTGTAACGCTTGATGAAATGACAATCAAGAAATTGAAACCAGAACAAGTAACTGCTTTCAAGGCTTCTCAGCAAGCTGTTACTGAAGCTTTAGGTGGATACGCTCCTCTTCAGCAAAACATCAACGACTTTGTTAAGACATGGTCAGAAAAATCAGCTGAAGTAACTGCTCTTAAAGACGGTCTTGCTGCTGGCAAAATCGAAGGTGACGTTACAGCTAAACTTGCTGAACTTGGTGGTTTAGTAACGTCTGCTGGTGAAAACCTCACAGCATGGCAAGGAACTTACGGCACTGTTAAAGGTGGCGTTGATAAAGCAATGGGTGATCTGACAGCTCTTATGGCTTCTTTCGCTCCAGCTGCTCCAGCTGCTCCTGTAAAGAAGAAGTAATTCTTTAGCTAAAGAAAAAATGTTTAAAGCCTCTGCTATCATGGCAGAGGCTTTTTTTTTGCCGGAAAGCTTCATTCAAACATCTAAACCTTTCCATTTATCTTTGCGCCATGTATAAGGATAAAAAAGTGGTGGTGGTACTGCCCGCATACAATGCATCCCGCACCCTCGCTAAAACATACAGAGAGATACCCCACGACATCGTGGATGAGGTAATTCTATGCGATGATGCAAGCAGGGACAACACTGTAGAGGAGGCCCAGGCATTAGGCATTCAGCACATCATCCGTCATGAACAAAACAAAGGATACGGCGGCAATCAAAAATCGCTCTACACCAAAGCACTGGAGATCAATGCTGATATCGTGATCATGCTTCACCCTGATTACCAATACACCCCCTTGCTGATACCCAGCATGGTCAATATCATCGGAGAGAATCTCTATCCTGTTGTATTAGGTTCAAGGATATTGGGCAAGGGCGCCCTTCGTGGCGGTATGCCCATCTACAAGTACTGGGCCAACCGGTTTCTTACCTTCTTCCAAAACATCCTCGTCAACTATAAATTGTCTGAGTACCACACAGGCTATCGCGCTTTCAGCAGGGAGGTATTACAATCCATTCCATTTAGTGCCAATTCAGATGATTTCATCTTTGACAATGAAATGTTGTCACAGATTATTTACGCCGGATTTCCCATTGGCGAAGTAACCTGTCCAACCAAATATTTTGAAGAAGCGTCTTCAATCAATCTTTCCAGGAGTATCAAGTATGGCCTGGGCGTATTAAAGGTTTCGGTAATGCATCGACTTCAGAAAATGGGATTGATCAACCATCCGATCTATGCAAATATCAAAGTAAGGAAGATTGTCCCGGAACCTGTGAGGTTGTGATGTACCCCTAAATCCCCTGAAAGGGGACTTAACTTTTACGACTAACCATTTTGCAACTTCTTACCGTTTACTGAATACAGATTACTTTTTACCCCTAAAACCCCTGAAGAGGACTTAAAATTTACGATTTACGATTTACGATTTACCGATTACTGAATACTGAATACTGAATACCTTTTATTTTTTACCATTTACTTTTCTACATGTCAATACCCGATATCAGGACGCAAACATTAACCGATCTGCAGAAATCATTTGCAGCATTGGGACAGCCTGCCTATCGGGCCAAGCAAGTATATGACTGGATGTGGAAACTCGGTGCAAAGGGATTTGATGATATGTCCAATGTACCTGCACCTTTGCGTCAGCTACTGAAGGAGAATTTTACCTTTCAAAGTATTGAACTTGACCTGCGGCAAAACAGTGAAGATGGTACGATCAAATCACGCTACAAACTTTTTGACGGTTATAAAATAGAAACCGTTTTAATTCCTGTAGTTGATGATAAAAGAGCAACAGCGTGTGTTTCGTCACAAGTTGGTTGCAGTCTAACCTGTAGTTTTTGTGCTACCGGTAAAATGGGTCGTCTGCGAAATCTCACCGGAGCAGAAATATATGATCAGGCTTTTGAAATGAATCGTCTCAGCAAGGAAACCCTTGGTTTTCCACTGACCAACATCGTATACATGGGTATGGGAGAGCCGCTACTTAACTATGGGCCTGTCATGGAAAGTATACAAATGATCACCAGTCCGCACGGGATGGCGTGGTCACCACGTCGGATAACAGTAAGCACAGCCGGCATCGCAAAGATGATCCGTAGGATGGGAGATGAAAAAGTGAAGTTTAACCTTGCACTCTCGCTTCATGCTGCGGATGATCTGAAACGTAACCAGATCATGCCCATCAATGAATCCAATAGTCTCAAAACATTGATGGACGCCCTGGATTATTTTTATCAGCAAACCGGTGGAAGGATATCCTTTGAATACATTGCTTTGAAAGGATTTAATGACACATTTGAAGATGCAGACAAGTTGGTCAAACTTTGTCGCGGACAATTTCCGGTGAAAGTAAATGTGATTGAATACAATCCTGT
>JAGOIB010000043.1:0-1354 GCA_017995875.1 Saprospiraceae bacterium | reverse complement strand
GATAGAAATTTTCTAAAATTTCTAAACTACTGACGCCAACGGCGTCATGACTCAGCTTTCCAAAATCTGTATCTTTCAGAAGAGTCTGTCGTTTAGTTATAAGCTTTCAACCCTGTAACCTCCTAATCTCCTAAACTACTAACCTCCTAATCTTTTAAGCTGTTTGATTTATCTTTATTTCATAAAGAAAGCAACCAATGAAAAGCAAATCAACAAACGTCATTGACATCATCGCGGAGATGGAACCCTGGGTGGAAGAACTGATGCTCTTGAGGGAGATTGTTTTATCAACTGGCTTAAAGGAAGAAATCAAATGGGGTGGACCTATCTATACATTGAATGGTAAAAATGTTTTGGCCATCGGGGGATTTAAAAACTTTGCAACAATCTGGTTTCACAATGGCGTTTTTCTTTCAGATCCTGCTGGTGTATTGATCAATGCCAATGAAGGGAACACCAGGGGATTGAGGCAATGGCGATTTACGTCGATGAAAGAAATCAAACCTGCCCTTGTCAAGAAGTATGTGCAGGAAGCCATGAAGAATGCAAAGGAGGGAAAGGAAATCAAACCTGAGAAGAAGGAGCCTCTGGCATTTCCGGACGCTTTTGTAAAAGCAATGAAAAAGGACAAAGCCCTAAAGGCAGCATTTGAAAAACTGACTCCCGGAAAACAAAGAGAGTACATCGAGTATATCACAGAAGCTAAGCAGGAAGAAACCAGGATGCGCCGGATTGAAAAGTCGGTTCCGATCATTTTGAGTGGCAGGGGGCTGAATGAGAAGTATGTGAAGTAAAATGGAGGATCTGGTGGTTGGTTGGGTTGAGAATAAACAGTCCAAAACTGCCAAATCTTAAATTTGCAATATACGTGAGGATTAATATTTTTTAAAATGTGTAACAGCTTGATCATGTTAGGGATACGGTAAAAACCTAAAAATTTCCTCTTTTATTTTCCCCTTCATCTACAATTCCCTTCCTTTTAATTTCAATTCAGGAGCAGCCTCCTGCAAGACACCTCACAAAATGGGTTGTCTTACAGGTTGTTAACGTTTCGTTCTTGCGCCCAACCCCGTTTTGTTGTACCTTTGCACCAAATCTCCGAGATCATGGCTTACCATCAGGCAAAGACTGAAAACCGGGTTTTCCAAAACCCAATACTTGAAAAGCTTACCCATACACATATTGCCTATCCACTGACCATTTTCTATGGTTTGGGAGTAGTTCTGCTTGCTTACACCATTTATTTTGGCATCCTTGGCCCAGGCGCAAGCATCCTGTTGTTTGTTGCAGGCTTTTTATCCTTTACGCTGGTCGAATATCTGATCCATAGATATACATTCCACATGGAAGCCGA
>JAGOIB010000181.1 GCA_017995875.1 Saprospiraceae bacterium | reverse complement strand
TAACCTGTCATAAATGTACTTGGGCCTAACGCCAGATTCGGACCATATAAAAATGTCCACTTGTGTAATGCCAGTAATGATTTGTTGGCCATCAGATAGGAAGCTGTATCCGGATTGATGTCATTTGTAAATTCATGACTCAAGGTGATGATGGTCAAAAGGCACAGAATGCCAATGATGATCATGGTAGCTTCAAGGAGTCTGAAACTTACTGTGGCGATGGCCATTCCTTGATTGTACTTTTTGAGTACCGGATACAATGCTATCGGTGTACCGATGACTGCGAAAGCTGTGATGATTTCAAAAAACGCCCCCCATAGGATTTGAGGTTCATGTGCGATGCCTTTAACAATGTAATCGGCATCTGTTAAAATAGGTCCGTAGAGTAACCTTCCTGTCATGGCAGCAAACGCAGCAAGGATAAATAATATCCCTGCTGCGTTTGCATTATTTTTATTTGTTTTCATTTTATTGATTTTTTTCGATGTATAGAAGTGGGTGGTTGGTTCGTAAGGAGTACGCTTATTTCTTGGCAAAATGTAAGCTGATGAGCACACTCCTGTTATACATTTCAGTGTCATTTGAGATATTGGTGAGGCCATGGCAGTATCTGATATCCAGATACACTTTCTTTTGCTTCACCATGAAGGAATATCCTGCACCAACCTGAACACCTGTTTCAAATCGCTCATAGCCTCCTGGCTTATCGTTAAAGTCAAGATCAGTAGTCACACCATCTATCTTTTGCGTGCCGTGTACGTTGTACGCCAGGGATGGTCCGGCTTCCACATGAAATTTGCCAAGGTGAATTCGGGCCATCACCGGTAATTCAAACGAATACATACGAAGTGTTGATTCGAAATCAGTGAGTGGATTGTCTTCCTTGAGTTTTCCTCCCTTCATGATAAAATAAAGCTCAGAGACAATTGAAAGATTGTGGCAAATACCCGCCTGGTAGGACGCTCCAATGGTTATGCCCAATGCCGGTTTCTTGTAATCCGCAAGAGATTTATTGGCATCACCGTAATACAGGTTGGTACCGATTGCATTGACAAAGAAATGCACATACGATTCCTGTGCTGTCTTGATATTTTTGATGTTTGGTGATACTGTTTCCGTGGATTGTCCAAAGGAAAAAGCGTAAAGGAACATCATACCTGTTACGAGAACTGTCTGCATTAAATTTTTCATACTTTTTTTGTTTAGTTGTTTAGTTAGATTAACACAACAAAAGTATGAGCAGGGGATGGGCGACTAAATTCTACTATGCAAAGCGGGGGATGTTGTCTGCATGAGGGGCGTTTTGATCTGCGAACGTGATTGCCCCTTCGAAATACATTCCTTTTGCCCCATCCCCGTACCGGGCTCTCCCCTGTGTGCTTCGCAACCCCGGGGTATGGAATGTCAATATTCAGGGTAAAGTATGTTATTCCCTAGATTATTCATTCCTTTTATCCCTTAATCCGTAAGGATTCTCTCTTGAGTGTTGCGTAACCCCGAGAAGTGGAATGTCAATACCCCGGGGTTTTCGCAGCGAAGCGAAGAAACACAGGGGAGAGAATTTTTCACAGAAAAATTCGAAGGGGCATGATTATGATCCGCTGTTGATCAACTGAAAAAACAGGTCCTTGTACGTATCTGATATCGGGATCAACTGATCTGCAATCTTAATCCGATTACGTTCAATGGATTCGATCTTATGCAACGCCACCATGTACGACTTATGCACCCGGCACACGACACTGGCTGGGATGACCTTTTCAAATTCACTGAAATTCTGCAGGGTCATGATCTTTTTATTGATCGTATGGATCCTGCGATAATCGCGCATGCCTTCGATGTATACGATTTCATTGAGCATGATCTTCTCCAATCGGTTTTCGGTCTTGACGAAGATAAATTCCGGTGGAGCGTCCGCAGTGCGATGGGCTATGTTGTCTTGGGCCTTGTTGACAGCTTGCAGGAAACGATTGAACGTGAAGGGTTTTAAGAGGTAGTCGGTGATCTGCAACTCGTAGCCTTTGAGTGCATATTCCTGATAGGCGGTGGTGAGGATCACCTGGCTGTTGATTTTCGAACTTTCGAGAAGTTCTATTCCCGTAAGTTCATCCATATTGATATCGAGAAAGAGGATATCTACTTTGTTGTTGTTGAGATACGCCAGGCCGGTCAGGGCGTTGTCGAACGTTTCACTTAAATGCAAAAAAGGGACCTTGTTGACAAAGTCCTTTGTTTTTTCAAGCGCGAGTGGCTCGTCTTCTATGATGATGCAGCTTAGTTTATCCATTAGGGATGGTTAAGTTAACACTATATCGTTCATCTGTCTTTTGTACTTCGAGCTGGTGTTGTCCCGGATATAGGAGGTTTAGTCTTTTCCTGATCAATTCATTACCTAAGCCGCCAATGGCATGCTGCACCTTTGCATTTGGATCAAATTTATTTTCACACACCAGTTGTACCGTGTTGTCCTTGATAAATATATGGACGTTGATGGCATTTTCGAGTTTCTTATTGTGCGTATGCTTAAAGGCGTTTTCGATAAAGGGAATAAAGACCATCGGGGCGATCATTTTATTACCCGGTTTGCCGGTAACTTCAAAGTGTACATAATTTTCATTGGCGGTGCGGATCTTCTGGAGGTCGATGTACTTGTCAATGTATTCGATTTCCTTGGCCAGCGATATCTTATCTCCTTTGGTTTCATAGAGGATAAAGCGCATGATGTCGGATAACTTATTGAGGTATTCCGAAGCCACTACTGAATCTTTAAGGATCAGGGCATCGATATTGTTGATTGTATTGAATAGCAGGTGTGGATCAAGTTGGGACTTGATCAGCGCCATTTCCATTTCATGAGTTTTTTCGGTAAGGGCTTCTTTGAGTTTGATTTCATTAAACCAGGTGATAAATCCTTTTATGACCAGGGCTACTGTTCCGCAAAGGGCGCCGATAAACGTCATCACCATGAGGGTGCGTATAGCAGTCGACCTGCCGTGTATCCCCCCTTCATCCATGTCTGCCAGTTGGCCCGTCTCGATAAAATACCGGTGCAGGATATACGCCAAGATGGACGTCACTACTGAAATGAGCAGGCCAAACAGGATCGCCAGCACAATCTTCTTTTGTTGCAGATACCTGGGAAACAGGAAAAAATAATAGGTAAAATAGGAGACCACCGAAGGTATAAAGGCAAACAGGAGGATGCTGTAAAAGGCCGTCATCACGCGCCCTTCCTGGTCTTCAGCATTGTGCCCACTCTTGGAATACACCCCCAGCACAATAAATACCAACAGGAAATAGCATGCCCAGAAACCGAGATGAATTAAGATG
The DNA here is from genome assembly GCA_017995875.1 of Saprospiraceae bacterium. The sequence continues at coordinate 480 of JAGOIB010000181.1, read as the reverse complement.
ACGATTGATTTCTTCATGATGTAAGGGAACAGCTAATGTGGTAGCAAAGGTCGTGAAATGGTGAATCCCTGAGGAGTGTTGAAAAAAAATTAAATAAAAGAGTCGTTAAGCGTAGTTTGTAACTACGCTTTCGGGCGTTTTTATAGGGGAAGAAATGCTTTTATGAATATGATGATTCTTGCCCCGTAGGGGCTTCAGGTTGGTAGCAATTGATAAGAAAAAACAATCGTGCCCTGTAGGGGCACAACCGAACTCGCACAATACAATATCAATTATGTTGAAAGATGTTTTCTAATTAATACAGATTTTGAAGCAGCCGAGTGGTGCCCCTACGGGGCACAAATGATGTTTCTATTTTAATGCTACCAACCTGTAGCCCCTACGGGGCAATGTGGATAGCATAATCATCAAACTCTACATCACTTGACCACTTGACCACTGACCTCTGATTACTGATTACTGATTACTGATTACTGATCA
>JAGOIB010000180.1 GCA_017995875.1 Saprospiraceae bacterium | reverse complement strand
TTCACTTTTCACTCTTCACTATATACTATCCTGACCAGATTTAACTTGTTATTCCGTTCACTGGGCACGATACACTCATTGTTGGCTACCTGGATGCCATCCCTGAATCTCAGTTTCAGTCTTTGGTAATCGGTATTAAAAACTGTTTTGCGTTCTATATATCCTTTGCCTGTTACTTCGTAGCCACCGACCGTATTCTCTTGTTTGATCTCATCATTGAACAGAAAACGTAATCGTTCAGGTGTTTTGAAAAGAAAAAAGGAAGAATAAATGGCATCGTCATCTTGTGAATACTGACGCTTTCGGAGTACTTCTTTCCAATGCTCGGTTCCATCCGGATTGATCGCAAAGAGGATCATGTCTTCAAAATAATAATCGACCCATCCTTCACGCGCGAAGGAGCCGTTATCTCTTTGCATGGGCAGACTCGATCTGCGTGAGAATTCCTTTACAAGTTCTGCAATGACTACAGCTCCACCATCTTGTCGGAGTGCAACTCTTTGAACAGTAAAATCACTGAGTCCCCGGGAGACATCAACATTCCGGCCATTGACTTCGGTCAACAAAGACTCATCAAAGGGGAGCATATGTACTTCAGGATTTGAACCGGTCCTGTAACGTATAAAATAAAAACCTTTAGCCCTGGTTGAATTTCGGTCGCCATATAAGCCTGTCAACACAAGGCATTGATGTACCTGGTCATACGTTGGAAATAAATCAAACAGCTCCACATCCCCCAGGGAAATGGTATCCTTCAGGATTTTAATTTTATCTAAGGAGGTACAAAACATGTTGAGATTTTGACCCTTCTGCTGGTTCTTTACCGGCAGAAAAAAATCTCCTTCATTGTTGATGATGAGCGAACTGAAATCAATATCCATATGAGTGCCCTCAAGCCTTATGGAATTAGCCCACAATACATTCATTACTTCAAGATCATAGCTGTATAGTCGCAATACATTGTTTTCTTCCTGGTATAATAATACTTTGTGTTTGTCCTCTGATTCCTTCATCATGATCCTGGGCGCCATAAACGCATTGGGAAAGACGTCAATAGTAGCAGTATCCAGCACATTGATATCATGATTGAAGGAACTATGCCGGATATAGTAGTCGCCTTTCTCACGAATACCATAGATAAGATGGAACCGATCTGCATTAGCAACGATACCTATGATGTCCGCCCTGCCATCCCCCAGCATGATCTCCCTTTCCCACTTCAGGCGTAATTCCTTATCAAAAGCCTGTATGAAAAACTGGTGGCCTTTATCCCGGAAAAGAAGAAGATCCTCCTTGACCCAACCGAGCACCGTGTAGGCATAATCGTTTCGTAATATGAGTTCTTCAGAAATAGAAATGGACTGACAGCTTGCAGCAGGCATTGTCCATTGAAGTACAATGGAGATGTAAAAAAACCACCTAAGACTTTTGACCATTCGCATAACCTTTCAACGCATTTAAGCATCCTGTTGATACATGAAAGGTAGGGTCATTTTGAGACAAACGACAGGCTATTTCCATGATCTGGTTTCTTTTTCCGGCAAATCATGGCGGTTAGAGGCGATCCTGTATTTTTACCCCGTAAAAATCAAATCAATATGACACAAGCACCTTTGATTGAGTGTGTACCCAATTTCAGTGAAGGCCGACGGCCTGAGGTTATCGAGGCTATCGCAGAAGCTATCCGTCAAACGGAGGGCGTTAAACTGCTTGATGTAGACCCCGGCAAAGCGACCAACCGTACCGTGATGACTATGGCAGGAACTCCGGAGAGGGTCATTGAGGCTGCTTTTCAGGCTATTCGGGTGGCTGCATCGTTGATTGATATGCGTCACCACACCGGCGAGCATCCACGAATGGGTGCCACCGATGTATGTCCGCTGATACCCATCAGTGGTATTACGATGGAAGAAACAGCAAAATATGCTCATCAATTGGCCAAACGGGTAGGTGCTGAGCTGAATATTCCGGTATACATGTACGAGTCTGCCGCAATGCGTCCTGAACGAAAAAACCTTGCCACAATCCGTGCAGGTGAATATGAAGGGTTTTCTTCTAAGATGCAACAAGATGATTGGAAGCCTGATTATGGTCCATCGATCTTCAATGAAGGTGCAGGTGCAACAGTGATTGGTGCAAGGGACTTTCTGATCGCTTACAATGTCAATCTAAATACGCGTTCAGAAAGGAAAGCTAATTCAGTTGCCTTTGATGTGCGTGAAAAGGGAAGAATAAAACGGAAGGGAAATTCAGTGACAGGAGAAATCATACGTGATGAAGCTGGAGAACCAGTCAGAGAAGAGGGAATGTGCAAAGGCGTAAAAGCGATTGGTTGGTACATAGCCGAGTTTGCCACAGCGCAAGTGTCGATGAATATCACTGATGTCAGGTTGACTGCACTTCATACGGCGTTTGATGCTTGTGTTCAAAGCGCTTCTGCAAGAGGGATGCGGGTGACCGGATCAGAATTAGTAGGATTGGTGCCTTTGCAAGTCATGTTGGATGCAGGAAAGCATTATCTTAAAAAGCAAGGTGTATCACCAGGCGTTTCGGATGAAGAGCTAATTCGTATGGCTATCAAGAGTATGGGGCTTGATGAACTGATGCCTTTCAATCCAAAGAAAAAGATCATTGAATATTTGTTAGAAGAATCAACTTCCGGCAAACTGATTGATATGACGCTTGCAGGATTTTCCGAGGAGCTGGCATCTGATTCACCTGCGCCTGGGGGTGGGTCTGCAGCGGCTTATGCGGGCACATTAGCTGCTTCATTGGGTGCGATGGTGGCCAATCTAAGTGCCAATAAGAGAGGTTGGGAAAAACGTCGTGATTACTTTTCGGAATGGGCCATCAAAGGGCAGGAAGGAAGAAAAAAATTGATGCACCTGGTAGATGAGGACACGATGGCATTCAATTCGTTGATGGATGCCTTTCGCATGCCGAAAGAATCTGAAGATGAGAAAAAGAGGAGACAAGATGCCATCGAGCAAGCTACACTTCGTGCGACACGCTCTCCACTCAATATGATGAAAGTTGCTAATGAACAATTGCCCCTGCTTGAAGCGATGGCTACTGAAGGAAATCCAAATTCGGTTTCTGATGCAGGAGTCGGAGCGATTTGTGCTCTTGCTGCAGTCGAAGGTGGATGGCTCAATGTGATGATCAATCTAGGAGGCCTGAAGGACAAAGTCGTTTCTGCGGAAATTAAAGCAGAAGCGGATGAGATTCTTGAAACAGCAAAACTTGGGAAAGAAAAGATTATCCAGGTGGTAAAGGAGAAGATGGTTTAGAGGAAGTGGGCAATAGGTAATAAGCAATAGGCAATAAGCAGTAAGCAATGAGCAAAGATATATTCCAATTTAATTTTGCCAATTGCCAATTGCCAATTTCTGTATCCGTAGTATAAATATTTACGTAAAGAATATCTATGTCAATAATAAGATCCGTGCACAATATTTTCCCGGCCTTTGGAAAGAACTGTTTCCTGGCTGACAACGCCGTGATTATCGGTGATGTCGTCATGGGCGATGATTGTTCTGTATGGTGGAGTGCAGTGGTAAGAGGCGATGTCAATGCGATCCGTATCGGTGACAGGGTCAATATCCAGGATGGGGCAGTGATCCATTGCACGTTTGAAAAATCACAAACGATCATTGGCAACGATGTATCTATCGGACACAATGCCATTGTGCATGGATGTATTGTTGAAGATGAAGTCCTGATTGGCATGGGTGCCATCGTAATGGATCTGGCAGTTGTACAAAAGCATGTCATCGTTGCTGCAGGTGCGGTCGTATTAGAAAATTCCATTCTCGAATC
>JAGOIB010000179.1 GCA_017995875.1 Saprospiraceae bacterium | reverse complement strand
GCATCAAATATTTTGGAAAATAAACACTACGAAACGTATGGAGGGCCGTATATTGGGCGGCTGGCTTATGTGAGCCTGCTCTATGAATTCAAAAAAAGCTAATTCACTAATTTTCATTCATCATTAAAAAAATCGAATATGAGAAGATTTTACTTTGGTTCCCTTTTCCTGGCACTTACGTTAGGCCTGAATGCCCAGGCGCTTTTTCTTGAGGATGTTTATGACAACGTAAAGGTTACAACTAACCAGGTATATGGGGTGAACGCTACGATCCTTGCCTTCCCTGTGGCAGGCCAGGCGGTCCCACAACCGCTGATAATGGACGTTTACGAACCAGTTGGCGATACTGCTGCATTAAGACCACTGATCATTTTCTGGCATACAGGTAACTTTTTGCCTTTTCCTCAAAATGGTAATATTGGTGGTTCTCTGCGTGATAGCGCAATAGTAGAAATGTGCAGACGTGCTGCCCGTGCAGGTTACGTTGCCGCTTCTGCTGACTATCGTACCGGATGGAATCCAGTGGCTGCTTCAAAAGATGAAAGAGTACTGACGCTGATCAACGCTGCTTATCGTGGTGTTCAGGATGCTAATACCTGTGTACGCTTCTGGAAGAAATCAGCTACAGAATTAGGCAATCAATTCAGAATTGATACAAGTCGTATCGTACACATGGGAGATGGTGCTGGTGGCTACGTTGGCTTGAACGTTGGTGCTTTGGATTCTTACATTAAGATTCCAACAGCTTCCAATGGTAAATTCCTTCTTTCTGATGGGGCAGGTGGTTTTGTACCAATGGTCCTTGAAGGTGTCAATGGAGATGTAGAAGCTAAACTTGTAGGTATTAATCCGGGAATTCCTTTCCTGCCATTTCCTGTTGGCGATACCCTTTGTTATCCTAACCACCCTACTTACAGTTCTGATTATGCCATTGGTGTCAACCTTGGTGGTGCTATAGGTGATACAGCATGGATTGATCCGGGACAACCTCCAATCATTTCTGTACACACACCTTACGATCCATTCGCTCCCTATAAAGAAGGATTGGTACTCGTACCCGTTACTCCACCACTTGAAGTGGTTGAAGTACAGGGTTCTTACCTGGCTTCATATCTGGCTAACCAATATGGTAACAATCAGGTACTTGACCCACACAATGTTACTTCCTTACAGTATGAAGTAACTGACGTGGCCAATAGCAAGAATGATGGTTTAGAAGGACTCTATCCTATCTATGGCACAGGAGGCCCTTATGATAGTGCACCCTGGCAATTCTGGGATCCTGCTACTAACGTAAACAGTGCAGCAGGTTTTCAGACCAATCCTGATATGACTAGAGAAAAAGCAGAAAACTACATCGACAGCATCTTTGCTTATGTACTTCCACGTCTTTATTCAGGCCTGAAACTGAGTGAACTCACCAGTACGAATGAAGTGATCGGAAATGAGCAGGTAAAAATGGTTACCTATCCAAATCCTACCATGGATGAGGTGTTTATCAGTGTAGACAAGGATTACCTTATCCGTTCTATCGGTGTTTACGATCTGAAAGGATCACTTGTCACCCTTAAATCCGGTATCAACAACAATAACTATCACCTGAAGGTGAATAACCTGATACCAGGTCAATATGTACTTAAAATCCAATTTGACCAGGGAATAATAGCCCGTCAGATTGTGGTCAACTAGGTTCCAAAGACCTTATAAGTCGATAAAAGCCTGTAGTTAATGCTGACTACAGGCTTTTGTCTTTTAAATGCCTGCCTGAGACACTATCTTTGGCTCTACGATGCAGTTTTTATATCCGGCTTTCCTGTGGGCGTTGACCTTGCTTTCCATCCCCATCATTCTACATCTTTTTTATTTCAGGCGATATAAGAAGATCTATTTCAGCAACTTACGCTTCCTGCGTGAAGTAAAGGAAGAGACGTCTGCGCGCAACCGTTTGCGCAATCTGCTGATATTGTTGTCACGCTTGCTGGCCATGGCATTTATCATTTTTGCCTTTGCCCAGCCTTTCATACCACTCGACAAGGCGCTGAAGGCCGGCATTAAAAATGTCAGCGTATTCGTGGACAATTCGTTTTCCATGCAATCCTTTGGTAAAGACTTGTCCCTTTTTGATCGCGCCAGGCAAAAAGCAAGGGAGGTCATTTCCGGCTATGGCATGGAAGATCATTTCCAGGTATTAGGGCATGATTTGTCCGCAGCACAACATCAGTGGATCAGCAGAGATGAAGCGCTCATCAGGCTGGAAGAAATGGACTTCACCCCATTGGTCAAGCCCCTATCTGTCATCTATGGAAGACAAAAGCAATCTTTTGCCAAAGAAGAAGGTAGTCCTGTCTCCTGGATGATCTCCGATTTTCAAAAATCGATCTTCGATCTAACTTCCGCTGATTCTACCCAACCAGTCAATATGCTACCGCTGATTGGTGTGCAGGAAAAAAATGTGGCGATTGATAGCGCGTGGTTTGAATCACCTGTGCAAACACTCAATCAAACTTCTTCACTGCTGTTTGTCCTCCATAATTATGCTGCCGAAGATGCAAACAACATTAGAGTAACCATTGACCTGGACGGTCAGGAACGCCCTGAAGGAACAGTAGATATAGCAGGTAAAGAAACAAGTATCGATACAGCAAAGATCACCGTCCTCAAGACGGGATGGCATACCGTATCCATACGTATCAGTGATTTTCCTGTCACATTTGATGACACGTATTTTCTGACATTCTATGTTGCCGAAAACCTCAAGGTATTGTCCATCAATGAACAAGCTGATACGAAGCGCATTACGGCCGCTTATGCTAATTCAGATTATTTTATAGTTGAAGAAAGTACTGCAGGCAACATTCCTTTTGCCCGCATGCCTGAATTCAATCTGATCATCCTCAATGGACTTACCAGCCTACCTTCAGGCCTGACATCCGGTCTGCGCAAATATGTGGAAGATGGGGGAAATGTTTTGTTTATTCCATCTGCGACAGGTGATATCGTACAATACAATTCGCTGATGAAATCCATGTCTGCAAATGAATTCCTGCCTTGGAAGGAACAGGAACGACAAGTCGGCACGATCAATACGGAGGCGTTCATTTACAACGATGTGTTTAGCCGCACACGGCCAAATATGCGCTTGCCTAAAGTAAAGGCATCATTTCCTTATGCGGGATCCGGAACGAAAGGACAATCATTACTTACATTCAGGGATGGTGGTGACCTGGCGACATTCTATACGATCGGGAAAGGAGCATTCTGTGTGCTCTCCTCTTCGTTGGATGACAAAGTCAATGACCTTGTGTTGCAACCTGAAATACTTGTGCCATTGCTGTACAAGCTTACCATCTATGCATCAGAATATAGGAGCTTAGCATATACAATCGGGCTGGACCATCTGATCCCTGTGGACAAAACAAATCTTGAAATCGACAAGGAAATGAAAATCACCGGACCTGCTGAGTTCATTCCGGGGGTATCACCTTTAGGTTCAAAAATACTTTTGGATGTGCAGGGTCAAATCCATGAATCAGGTTTTTATAACCTCATGCAGGATGACACCCTTGTAGCTGCACTTGCGTTCAATTATGATCGTAAAGAATCAGACCTCACCCTTACCAACTTAGAGGAGATGGCCAAGATGCCTGGCATCAAAGTCTGGACGGATCCTGAAGAATCTGATTTCACGCATCTGATTGAATCGGAAAGACAAGGAAAGTTGCTGTGGAAATGGTGCATTATACTTGCACTTATGTTTATAGGTTTGGAGATTGCATTGATCAGACTTTGGAAAAGCCAGTGAGAGCGTGAGAACGTAAGAACGTAAGA
>JAGOIB010000178.1 GCA_017995875.1 Saprospiraceae bacterium | reverse complement strand
GATCATTGCCTTGACCATGATTTTTTTGATTTGACGTACGCGATCTTAGGTTTAACCTAAGCTCAACGGTTCTTTTTTTATGTGCCGCTTGATCTAAACCTTCTAAACTTATGTTGCGATTAGCAACATAAACTCAACTTTCTAAACACTGTGGCTATTGAATATTCTTTAGAAAATAAATAACCCTATAACCTCCTAATCCACTAAGCTACTAACCTCCAAAGCGCCTAGGATATGGAATCATCCTTGACATCAGCAGGCTCACCGGGCTTGGCATATCTGATAGAATAAAGGATAGATCCGGAGATACACACCAGGATAACACCGAGAGACATAAAAACAATTGTTTGTTTGTCGAACCACTGACTAATCCAATGCTCTGCCAGCATTTTGATTCCAATAAAGACCAGTACTATAGCAATTCCTTGTTGCAGGTAATCAAATTTGGATACAGCACCACGAAGCAGGAAGAACAATGATCGCAATCCAAGGACAGCGAAAATATTCGAAGTATATATCACCATCTTATCTCTTGAGATACCCATCACTGCCGGAATAGAGTCCAGTGCAAAGACAAGATCAATGGCGGCCAACATGATGACCACTACGAATAGCACGGTATAAAGTCGTTTGCCATTTTCCTTTACGACAAACTTACCATCACCATCATGCTTTGCGAGCGGCAGCACTTTATTGAGATACCTGAAAAGCTTTGTCTCATGCGGATCGAACTCCTCATTATCCGAAGCCGTAAACATTTTGAAGCCGGTATAGACAAGAAACAAACCGAATATATACAGTATCCAATGGAACCGATCTACCAGCGCCACACCTACTGTGATAAAAATCACCCTAAAAACAATGGCCATCAGAATACCGATCAACAGGACCCTGGGGATATGTTTAGTCTTGACCGCAAAGGAGGAGAAAATGAGGATAAACACAAAAATGTTGTCAATACTCAGACTCCATTCCATCAGGTACGCACTGATATATTCGAATGCAAGTACATGCCCGTTTTCAGCCCACATAAACACAAAAAAACCAAGGGCCAGCCCCACCCAGAAAAAGGTCTGGTAAAGCGCCTGCCGGATTGTCATTGTTTTCTCTTTCTGGCTTAGCAAACCAAGGTCAAATATGAGGGCAAGCACCAGCAGGATGCCAAAAACAAGATACGTGATCTGATCCGGTGTCATATAGATTGGTTAGGGGACAAAGATATCCGAACAATATTAATGCCTGTGAGTTGTACAGGTTATTACATCATGCTTGAATTAAAGTTAGAAACCAACCCTTATTTTTTCCAAAGAATAAGCATTTTATATGCTGAATATCAGCTAATTATGAAATATCTACCCTATGCCCTTTGCTCTATGCCCTTTGCACAGCTTTTACCCCCTTGACAAATAGCCTATTTTACCCCTAATTTGGTCTCTTGTCTGTAACAGGCGGGACCAGCTGTGGAATTATTTACGGACGGCGACCGTTTCACTTACATCACTGACAATAGCATGGGGCAAACTGGCAATTATAACCTTCTCATCCAGAAACTGGATGCTTTTACCAGACGTTATTATCTCAACAAACTGATCCGCGGCAGCCTGATTACTATTGGGTCCGTACTCGCAGTTTTCCTGGTGTACAACCTGCTGGAAAATCAATTCTATTTCAGCACCACGACAAGATTGTTGCTGCTGATCTCCTTCCTCGGTATTTCAGCCGCCAGTCTTGGCTATTTGGTAGCGTGGCCCTTTGCCCAATATTACAAACTCGGAAAGGTGATATCGCATGACCAGGCTGCCACGATCATTGGCGATCACTTTGGCCATATCCAGGATAAGCTCCTCAACGTCCTTCAACTCAGACGACAAGCAGATCAGACGCAAGGAAATACAGAACTTCTTTTTGCCGGTATCGAACAAAAAACAAAAGAGATTGAACTCGTTCCGTTTAAAGCTGCGATCGATCTCAGTAAGAATAAAAAATATCTGCGCTACGCTTTACCACCTGCATTGATCCTGCTTGTGCTATTAATTGCTGCACCGAGTATCATTCGTGACAGCACTACACGACTCATTCATACCAACAAGGTCTATGAACGTGCAGCTCCTTTCAAATTTGTGGTCAACACAGATGAAAAACTTAGTGTCGTTCAGTACGAAGATTATGATCTCAAAATTACGACGGAGGGATCGATGGTACCGAATGAAGTATTTATCGAGATCGATAATTATTCATACAGGATGCGGAAAGACGGACAAGATGCATTCTCATACCATTTCAAAAACGTACTTGACGATACGCCTTTCAGAATTTATGCAGGACCTGTGTCTTCACAGGAGATGACATTGGGTGTTATCAAGAAACCTGGAATATTGACATTTGATATCGGGTTGGATTACCCATCCTATACCGGACGTAAAGACGAAGAGCTGAAAAACATTGGTGATATCATCGTACCGGAGGGCACTGTGTTGACATGGGATATACAGGCAGCCCATACAGAAGCCCTTGACATGCTCTTTGAAGGCAACGCTTCCAAAATGGAAGCAGAGCGTCGCAGTGATGACCGCTTTATTCTGAAATCGAAAGCAAACCATGACGGCAGGTATACCTTGTATCTCAACAATAGCTTGTTGCCTAATCCGGATAGTGTGCAATACAGTATCAGAGTCGTACCTGATCGTTATCCCGGTATCAGGGTCGAATCTTTTACGGACAGTCTGCAGAAAGATATGATCTACTTTGCCGGAAATGTCGATGATGATTATGGTATCAGGACACTCACTTTCCAATATGAGTTGCTCGATGCAAAAGGAAAATTAAAGGAAGTCAAAACAGTGGGTATGGATGTTCCGCACCCAAGCCAGTTTTCGTACACGCATAGTTTTGATATCCAATCTATCAATCTTCAGCCTGGTGAGCAGGTCCAATATTATTTTGAAGTGCATGACAACGATGGCATCCATGGAAGCAAGGCAAGTCGCACCCCGGTCATGCAATACCGTAAACCAACGGCCGAAGAGTATGACAAAAAAGAAAAGGAGAACAATGCGGATATCCAGATGAATCTTGAAAAATCCCTGAAAGAAGCCAGGGATCTTCAACATGACATGAAAGATATGAAGGAGAAACTCATGCAGGAGAAAAAGGCAGAATGGCAGGATAAAAAGGAGATTGAAAAACTCATCGATCGCCATCAGTCGCTTCAAATGCAAATGCAGGAGTCCATTGACAAATACAAGGAAAACATGCAAAATCAACAGGAGCATACCAAGCCTTCTGATGAATTGCTTGAAAAACAGGAAAAAGTACAGGAGCTTTTTGATCAGCTTATGAGTGAAGAAATGAAAGAGTTGATGAAGAAGATGGAAGAACTCATGAAAGAATTGGAGAAAGAAGGCGCGCTTGATATGATGGAACAAATGGAGACGAATGACGAGGAGCTTGAAAAAGAACTCGACAGGATGCTTGAATTGTTTAAACAGCTGGAAGTAGAAGCCGGCATGGAGAAAGCCATCGAGAAACTCGAAAAAATGGCAGAAGAGCAGGAACAACTAAGCAAGGAAACCGAAGAAGAAAAACTGCCGAATGAAGAGCTGAAAGCCAAACAGGATTCACTCAATAAAAAATTTGATGAACTCCAGAAGGATGTAGAGGACCTGCAGAAAAAGAACGAGGAGCTCGAAAAGCCCAAGGATATGGATGGGACGAAAGAAGGGATGGAGAAGATAGATCAGGACATGGAAAACAGCAAGGAGCAACTGGATCAGAAACAAAGTAAAAATGCTTCCAAGTCGCAGAAGAATGCATCACAACGAATGAAAGACATGGCATC
>JAGOIB010000177.1 GCA_017995875.1 Saprospiraceae bacterium | reverse complement strand
CTCGTCACTCGTCACTCGTCACTCGTCACTCACGTTCTCACGTTCTCACGTTCTCACGTTCTCACGTTCTCACGTTCTCAGTCTGTAAAGCTAATAAAACAACCAATAGCCTGCGTTTGGACAAGTGTTCCGTTACTTTGGTTTATCAGCCAGGAATCAATAATATTCTCCAGATCCCTGTTTTGTGGATGTGTTTTGCGTTTTCCAACCCTGACATAGCTATCATCAATTCGACCACGGTAGATCATTTGTTCAGATCTGTGATCCCAGACCGCAACTTCAGGCGTGACCGTGATCCCGAATTTTCGGGTTAACTCCTTTGTATAGTCTGGTAGTAAAGGAAAAGCGATTTTATAATTGAGGGCAAATGAATCAATCTGTTCTGGGGTTGAAGAGGAATTTGGAAAATATCCGACAAAACCTACTTTTTGAGTGTGATACGTATTATATAATCGCGTCAATTCGAGTGTATAAAACTGGCTTATGAGACAATCATCATGGAGGAAAACATAAACGGTAAGGCTATCTCCCTGACTTGAAACAGTTTGCTCATCTCCATGACTATGGGTCTGAGAAGGGATTAACCCCAAGAATAAAAATAAAATTTGTAGAATCATTCCCCCAAATGTACGGGGATGACAACCATGTCGCCCGCTATTAACTAAAGTTTAAGATGCCAGACATCAGATGCCAGATGCCAGAAAAGTGCTTATCCGAAGGTAGGGGCGTGTTGCACCCGACCCTACCTTCGGATACCCATCAGTTGTTGCAAGTAGGGGCGGGTGCAACACGCCCCTACTTGCAACAACATAACCTCCATATGCTTATAACCACTATAAGCCTATAACCTTCTAACCCTCTAATCTCCTAAGCCTACCCTTCGCCTTCGCCTCAGCCTTAGCCTTTTCTATCATTTGGTATGTAAAAACCCCCTACTTTTACACTCATAATGGTCAGATTAGTAATGTCATATGCGCTCGCGTCCCTCATCCTGTTATCTCAGGTAGGGGTTCCCTTGCATATGCATTACTGTAAAGGAATGCTCGAATCTGTCTCCGTCTTATTCAAAATGGACTGCGATGACCATGCAGAAGTATCAGATTTACCTGCATGCTGTCAGAAAATAGCAGCATCCTCATGTAACGATAAAAAGGACAACTGTTGTGATGACCAGGTCAAGGTATTGACCCAGGAAATCACTTCCCTCATGCCTCAGTTTGTAAAATGGGTTGATGTGGTCAAAGTCATTTCTTCCCCATCAGTACCGTTAACTAAGCTAACAGACGAAGTTGTTTTTACCCCATCTCTTCATATAATAGAATCGGACTCAGGTCCTCCAATCTATATCCTCCATCAGGCACTCATTTTCTACGCCTAGCTTTTGTTTCTGGATTGTTTTTGGTTTCGTACCGGTAAGTATTTATTTATTCATATGAGTAAATTGATCCCTTCCCAATTCGTATAAATACCAAGCCATACAGAAATAATGCTTTGTTACCGATCCCGGTAAAAGCAAAACTCACGACTCACGTTTCACGACTCACGATTTCTACTCACAATTCACAACTGACAACTCACATTAATTATGAACTCAATAACTCAAAATCTATATACACTTATCCTCTGTACATTTCTTGTCCTAGGATTATCACTTACATCCTCAGCACAATCAAAGTCCACCAAAGGAATGGACCAAACCGTTTCGTTCAAGGTGACCGGCATCTGCGGTGATTGTAAGGCACGTATCGAATCCACTGCGCTTGATGTCAAAGGTGTCAAGAAAGCTGAATGGGACATCCAAACAGATATGTTAGTGATCGTTGGGTCATCAAAAATGGACAAACAGAAAGTAGCTAATGCACTGGCTAAAGCCGGCCATAAAAGCGAACTGGCTGAAGCGGATCCAAAAGGGTATGCTAATCTCCCTGCTTGTTGTCAATATGACAATGGCATCGAAAAGCACTAACCGGTTATGAGATATATCGTACCTCTTGTACTTGCCTGCATGATATTTATTCCTGCAGGTAAGGCACAGGATATCTCCGTCAAAGGAGTAGTCATGGAACAAAAGCAGGATGGTGGGCTTGTTCCACTTGAATTTGCTAATGTGTATTGGTTGAAAACCACCCGAAATACCACAACCGATTCAACCGGTTATTTTTTTATTGCCCATGCACCGGATGATGGTGATAAACTGATCTTTCAGTTTCTTGGATTTGAACCGGATACCGTATCGGTTGTCCCTGGCCAATACGTTTCTGTCTTGTTTAAAGAGGAAGCGACAATACTTGGTGAAGTCGTTGTGGGTTATCATAAACGCACTACTGAAATTTCTTTTTTGGATCCACTGCAAGTGCAGAACATTTCCAAAGAAGAACTTTTCAAAGCAGCCTGTTGTAATCTATCTGAAAGTTTCGAAACGAATGCGACAGTTGATGTAAGTTTTACAGACGCTGTCACGGGAGCAAAAGAAATTCAAATGCTCGGACTTTCAGGAAAGTACAGCCTGATCAGTCAGGAGCAAATGCCAGGTGTCCGGGGAATTGCTATACCCTATGGGCTGCTTTACACACCAGGTGCCTGGGTAGAATCTATACAAATCAGCAAAGGATCAGGTTCAGTCACCCAGGGCTATGAAAGCATGACAGGGCAAATCAATGTGGAATTAAAGAAGCCTGCGGATAAAGACAAGCTGTTGCTCAATGGCTATTTCAACGAAGCGTATAGAAGTGAACTTAACTTTTTTACGAAGGCTAACATCAGCCCAATGTTTAATACGGCCTTGATGGGTCACTATAGTATTGTGCCGAAAGAGCATGATCGCAATGGTGATGGTTTCACGGATATGCCCAAGGGGAGTCTGATCACGATTGCCAATCGCTGGGATTATCACAACAATAAAACCGGACTTGAAGGCCAACTTAATGTGCAATGGTTGCGCGATCGTAAAGAGGGTGGAGAAGTGTCGCATGACGAAAGTCATCATGGACTGTATCGAATTGATATCGATGCAGATCGGATACAGGCGCATGCAAAAGTTGGCTATATTTTCCCCAATAAAAGATACAATTCTATTGGTTCGCAATGGGAATATAGCATGCACAAGCAGGATGCCATTGTAGGGATTACTGCGTACAATGCGTCCCAGACATCGCTGTATGGCAATTGGATTTATCAATCAATATTTGGCGATACACGACACAAGTATGTCACTGGATTGAGTTTCAGATACGAAAATTATAAAGAAGAATTAGTGCCGGTTCATTACGATTTCAAAGAAATCATTCCGGGAGGCTTTTTTGAATACACCTATCAACCTGATAATTTATTTACAGTTGTAGCAGGTATGCGTGTTGACAAGCACAACCTTTATGGCTGGCTTTATACACCACGATTGCACATCAGATATGCACCTAATGAAACAACCGTATTCCGTTTATCCGGTGGTCGTGGTATGCGTACACCACTTCCTATTGCTGAGAATCTTGGTTGGCTGGCGAGTTCTCGCGTATGGACTATCGGTGATCCCGGTCAGGCAACTAACAAGTATCCTTACAATGGATTACGAATGGAGAAAGCATGGAATTTTGGAGCCAGTATGACAAAAGAGTTTACACTGGATTACAGAAGCGGGTTGTTTGCGATTGATTATTTTCATACACTTTTTACCGATCGGACGATTGTGGATCTTGACGCCAGCCCGCAACAATTACTGGTGTATAACCTGGATGGTTCTTCCTTCGCCAATACGTTGCAAGCCGAACTACAATATGAAGTTTTCAAAAGGGTTGATGCCAAAGTCGCTTATAAATTGCAGGATTCACGGATCACATACAATGAAGGTGGATTGCGAAAGCAAATTTTTACACCTCAGTCCAG
>JAGOIB010000042.1:11206-14592 GCA_017995875.1 Saprospiraceae bacterium | reverse complement strand
GTTGTAAAAATAAAGAGGGGAGGATTCGGCAAGGCTTTTATAAAATCAACGCCTGAAATCTGTGGCATCTGTATGTCAAGGAATATCAGGTCTATCTGGTTTTTCCGAAGTAGTTCATTCGCCTCAAGCGCATTGGAACAGCGGGCTACCAGGTTGAGTTCAGGCATCTTGCTGATATACGTTTCCAGTACATCAAGTGCTAAGGGTTCGTCGTCAATGATCAGTGTATTCATCATGATATCTATGCTTTTTCAGTTATGTAGTCAGATCTAAAGATAATTCAACAATATGCTCTTTCTCGTTATCCTCAATATCAAGTTTGTATTGGTTGGGGTATAATAGATTTAATCGACGTTGTACGTTCTGGAGCCCGATTCCACCTGTAGACTTATCAGGCGACTTATGTACCTGTGAGGGTTTGCTGTTAAGGATACGCAAGAGTAATTTATTTTCAAACACTTTCATCACCACCTTGACGTATCCTTCATTGATCTGGTGATTCAATCCATGTTTGAAGCTGTTCTCCAGGAAAGGGATAAAGATCAACGGGGCAATGGTTTGATCGGTTACCTGACCTTCTACTTTGAAGTGTATATCTGCGTTGCCTGACTGACGAAGAGCCTCCAGTGCGAGGTAATTTTGAATGTAATTCACTTCTTTTTGTAATGGCACCCTTCGCTCGTTGCATTCATAGAGCATGTAGCGCATCATTTCCGATAATTTGATCACAATTTCCGGAGCCTTATCAGATTTTTTTAAGGTCAGGGCATACAAGCTATTGAGCGTATTAAAGAGAAAGTGCGGATTGATTTGTGATTTGAGAAACTTGATTTCAGATTGCATGCGCTGCGTCTCCAGGTCCTTACGGTCACGCTGGTGCCGCTGCCAGTCAGATATAATCCTGATGACGGTCGAGCCGATGGCTATCAGGAACAGCAAAAGGAAGATGTATTGCTGGTTCATAACAAGAAACTCCCGTGGATCAACCTCATCATAGGTGAAGTAAAGGAGCATGACATCGATAGGTGTAAAAACAGCTACCATCACCAGAAGCATCAGGACATAGGTCATGAAATTCTTCTGGCTGAGAAATTTCGGAATCAGGTAGCCAAGATTGACATACACCACCAGCATATAAAATGAAAGGTGGATCAGTTTGCGTATAACTTCCAGCCTGGAGGTATGGTTTCCCGGCCCGGTCATCATCATCATGGCAAAAACCAATATCCAGAAGACAGCATGTAGCAACCAGGGCCGCTGGATGAATTGCAGCAAGCGGGATAAGCGATCACGTTTTTGTCTGTCGGGCACCATGCAAATTTAGGTAGCTTAATCATTTTTAGACTGTTTTATAGATGAGGGCAGGGTAGGATAGATGAAAGAAGTCAATAGCAGGCCTGAAAGGATATTCCGGGTATTCTTTAGTAAGGTTATTTCCGGTTGTAGTTGGGTTAATCGAAATTCTCCCCTTTTTGTAAGCGTTTTTCAAGTCAACTTTTGAACCCTATTATTGTTTCTTTGCTGCTGGCTCCAAAAGAGGAATGTGTAGCAATAATGCATTCAATTTTTACCGAAAAGTGCAGGGTAAAATTTTATCTTTCCACCTATTATGACCTGTTAAATGGCAAAGTATATCAAGGACGAACAGTATGCTCACGAGTCAACACAAGCAATCCAGGGCTTGTACAAGGATATTATCCTTAGGGTAGGTGAAGATCCTGCAAGAGAGGGTTTGCTCAAGACTCCGGAGCGTGCGGCGAAGGCAATTCAATATCTTACACAGGGTTACGATCTGAACCCCTCCAAAGTGTTGATGTCGGCTATGTTTGCGGAGGAATATAGTGAAATGGTGATTGTCAAGGATATCGAGTTGTTCTCCTTGTGTGAACACCACATACTACCTTTTTTTGGGAAAGCCCATATAGCTTATATCCCAAATGGCCACATTGTAGGCCTGAGTAAAATTCCAAGAGTAGTTGATATTTTTGCACGAAGGCTACAAGTGCAGGAGCGGCTTACACATGAGATACTTCAATGTATCGATGAAACCTTGAAGCCTCTGGGATGTGCTGTGGTTATTGAAGCACGGCACATGTGCATGATGATGCGCGGTGTGCAAAAGCAGAATTCAAGAACCACAACATCTGCTTTCACAGGCCAGTTTATGAAAGTTGAGACAAGAAATGAGTTCTTACAATTGATTTCATCAGACCTAAGTTAATGACGACAAAACGAGCATTTATTTTTCCCGGGCAGGGATCACAGTTATCCGGAATGGGGGCCAGCTTGTATGAATCCAATCCAGCTATTCGCTTTGTATTTGATCAGGCAGACGATATTTTGGGATATGGCCTTAAGCAACTTATGTTTCATGGCGCTGAAGAAGATCTCAAAAGAACAGAGATAACACAGCCGGCTGTATTCGTATATAGCTACGCCACCTTTAAAGCAAATGAGTCAGGTATTCCTGACGCTGTTGCCGGTCACTCCCTTGGCGAGATTACAGCATTAGTTGCTTCCAAAGCGTTGGATTTTGAGTCAGGTCTAAAGTTAGTTTCTGCCCGTGCACGCGCTATGCAAGCGGCCTGTGAGATTACAAACAGTACGATGGCTGCTATTCTCGGGTTGGATGATGCAACAGTCCATCAGATATGCATGGACACACCTGGTATCGTTGTGGCAGCCAATTATAATTGTCCCGGACAGGTAGTAATTTCCGGGGAGGTTATTTCTGTTGAATTAGCTGCAGAGAGTTGCAAAAGAGCTGGAGCCAAAAGAGCCATTATGTTGCCGGTTGGAGGTGCTTTTCATTCCCCATTGATGACACCTGCAAGGGATATGTTTGCGGAGGCTATCGACCGTGCTGAATTTCATGTTCCGGTATGCCCTGTATACCAGAATGTAGATGCTGATCCATCAACAACACCAAGCACGATCAAGCATAAATTATTGCACCAGCTGACTGCTTCTGTACAATGGACAAATACAATCGAGACCATGAAGGAAAATGGTATCACGGAGTATGTTGAATTCGGAAGTAAAGTTTTAGGTGGATTTGTTAAGAAAATAGACAAGGAAGCTACTGTCACTTCGTTTGAATAGAAGATGAAATATGAAGTCCATACCGGGAGTTTGCTCATGGCAGAGCCATTTATGCAGGATACCAATTTCCGCAGAGCTGTAGTATTGGTCACGGACCATACAGATGATGAAGGGACAGTAGGATTTATCATCAACAAACCTCTGGCAGTCCGGATTACCGATTTAGTTGATGATTTTCCGGAGATCGATGCACTGGCATATTATGGTGGCCCTGTGTCGACCAATACGATACATTATATGCATAATGTAGGTATGTTATTAGATGGAAGTACAGAAATAGGCCC
>JAGOIB010000042.1:6641-11106 GCA_017995875.1 Saprospiraceae bacterium | reverse complement strand
TTTCATTGCCATCCGTCCTCATTTGCCTACCTTTGCGCCCGCTATGCTTTTAGTGAAGGACATCACCACCAAATTCGGGGACAGAACACTGCTTGATAATGTGTCATTTGCGCTCAGAATGGGCGAAAAAGTCGGCCTCATCGGCCGGAATGGGACAGGTAAATCTACACTCCTCAAGATAATTGCCGGCCTCGTTGAGGCTGACTCTGGCCTCGTGGACAGGCCTGCCAGCATGGCATACCTCAAACAAGAGATATCCATCGATCCTGATCTGACTGTGATGGAAGCTGCCTATACTGCTTTCGATCGCGTGCGCGAGATCAATGAAGAGATCGAACATACTACCTATGGTCTTACCCACAGCCAGGATGATGACCATATCATGCATCTAAGCCAACGCATCAGCGAGTTGTATGCCGAATTGGATCACCTGGGTGCCGGTACAATTGAAGGTGATATTCAGAAAGTATTGAAAGGATTAGGATTTGATGATACGGCTTTTAACAAACCTGTTGGTCAGCTATCAGGTGGTTGGCAGATGCGGGTTGAACTGGCTAAACTCCTTTTAGGCCGTCCGGATTATTTGTTGCTTGATGAGCCTACCAATCACCTTGACATGCCATCCATTATCTGGCTTGAGAAATATCTGAAAGCATCAGAAGCAGGCATCTTACTGGTGTCACACGATAAACGGTTTCTTGATCAGGTCACTAACAGGACAATTGAAATATCGCTTGGACGTCTGTATGACATGCCTTTGCCATATTCCGCTTTTATGGAAGAGCGCCAGAAATACAAAGAGATACAACTTGCTTCGTACCAGAATCAGCAGAAGAATATTGAACGTACTGAAAAACTGATCGATCGTTTCCGGGCGAAAGCTTCCAAGGCGAGTATGGCCAAGTCGCTTGAAAAGCAATTGGAAAAAGTAGACATCATCGAATTGGAAGATGAGGATACATCCGTGATGAAAGTTCGTTTTCCTGTTTTAGATCGTGCACCGAGGACAATGATCCACATCGCAGGCATTTCCAAAAACTATGGTCCAAAGGAAGTATTGCGCAATGTTGACTTTGATCTGGAGAGAAATGAGAAGATTGCATTTGTTGGGCAGAATGGGCAAGGCAAATCAACCCTTGCGAAAATAATTGCAGGGAAGACAGATGAAAGCTCAGGATTAGTGGAGATCAATGAAAAAGTAATGCTCGGCTATTATGCACAGGATCAAACCGAGTTGTTTGACCCAACGAAGACTGTATTGCATACTATTGAGGATCGGGCAACTCCGGAAGTACGTCCAAGAGTCAGGGCCATTCTGGGTGCTTTTCTTTTTAGCGGTGAGGATGCAGGTAAGAAGGTTTCGGTACTGTCAGGAGGTGAGAGGGCACGATTAGCATTAGCCTGTATGATCCTATCTCAAACTAACCTGTTGATCATGGATGAGCCAACGCACCACCTTGATATACAGGCCAAACAAAGATTGAAAGATGCATTGATGGAGTATCCGGGTGCGCTTATCATTATATCGCACGACAGAGATTTTCTTACAGGGCTTACATCAAGGACTATTGAATTTGCAGGTGGGGAGATCAAGGATTACATAGGTGATATCGATGAGATGTTGAGCAAGAAAGGAATTGAAACGCTGGATGCTTTATCGCTCGCTGCTCAACAAAAAGCAAATGCTCCAGCAGTTGTGGAAGTAAAGCCGGTACGCATCTCAACGATATCAGATCAGGAAAAGAAGAATCTACAGCGAAGACTTTCTCAGGTGGAAAAGGAAATCAGTACTTGTGAATCCTTTATTAAGGAAAAAGAAGTCCAGTTGGCGGATCCTGATTTTTATCAATCTACAGGGTTCCAGAAAGAAGTCAGACTATATGAAGACAAGAAAGCGGAATTAGAGAAATTTATGACAGAGTGGGAGAGTATTGCTGAGAAACTGGCTGTTTCCTGATTTTATTACCTTTCATAAAAGGTTTTCTACTCACTTATGGGCAAAAAAAAATGCCGGCGTCACCCTTTGACGACCCCGGCAAGTCTCACCCCTTTATAATCTTAGTGTAGCAGAAATCCAAAATATGAATCCTGCATTTATTTGTTCTTTTTGTTGACTGACTAACTATTTAATCAGTAATGTAAAGGTCTTTCAATAGTAAGTTTCAAACATGGACGAAAACACCCAATTTTAATTTTCAGGGTTTTCCCCTACTGGAGGGCAATTCTCCTTAGAAAAGAATCTTCGCCATCCTGGATATTGAGATAGAAAATACCCGAAAGGAAGGACGGAAGCTTGATTTCTATTCCTTTAGCATCCGCTGTCAGAATAGGAAGGTTAATTTTCATATCCACATGTTGCAGGTTAAAGAGCCCTGCCAGGATATTGTCTTGCTTGTCCTTCCTCGGGTATTCTATCCAAAGTGATCTCATGTGCGTATTTCGTTTGACCGATACAGGTCCGGATTTCATGATCAATTGCATGGGAGTATTATCTGATTACTTACAATGGTAAATATGCAGGCATATTCAGTTGCAATACCACATGGTTTACCCTGAAAATAAAATGTAACTACATTGTAATGGAAGTACTCAATTGAAATAAAACAAAGAACGATTATTCTTTGATGGTCATTTCTTCGTTCTTTCGTTTCAGGTAGTAATACGTTTCATGTTGAGATCGTATTGCAAGATCTGAGTGATTTGGAAGGTACTGATTGATATGATGATAATGAAGCGATCGCGCCTTGACATTATCACTGCGTTGAATATTGAGGATGTCTTTGATTTCACTGATCAGTTTGGGATCGTAGATTGGAAAGGCTGTTTCAATCCGGAAGGATAGATTGCGTTCCATCCAATCAGCAGAAGATAGATATACTTTTTCCTGGCCGCCATGATGAAATATAAAAATGCGGCTATGCTCAAGAAAGCGGTCAACTATACTATAGGCTGTAATATTTTCACTCAGGTTTTTCTTGCCGGCCATTAATGAACAAATTCCGCGCAGGTTTAATTCGACTTTGACACCAGCCTGACTG
The DNA here is from genome assembly GCA_017995875.1 of Saprospiraceae bacterium. Next base: position 8,068 of record JAGOIB010000042.1, on the reverse strand, counting down.
GCTTCATAGAGTTTTTCTATCATTTCTTCATCCTGCAAACTATTTACCTTGAGCAGGATAGAAGCTTTCTTGCCCTGGTGGGCCTCGGCAATTTCGAAATCGATCAACTGGATCAGCGTCTTTCGAAGATTGAATTGTCCAACCAAAAGATGTTTGAATTCTTCATTAGGCAGCTTGACGGTTTCAAGGAATGAAAAGATGCGGGCTACCTCACTTGTAATCCGCTTATCGGAAGTAAAGAATCCGAGATCGCTATATATCCGTGCAGTCACTTCATGAAAATTGCCTGTACTGAGGTAGGAATACAATTGAGGTCCATCCGGCTCAAGTCTTCTTACGAGGGCTAGTTTGCTATGCACTTTGAGCCCGGGAAAGCTGTATCGCACAACAATACCAGCCTTTTCCAGTTGTTCACCCCATCTGAGATTTGCTTCTTCATCGAAGCGTGCCTTCACTTCAATAAATGCATACACTTGCTTACCGGATTTGACTGCACTGATGAGGGCTTCCATGATCCGGCTGTTGGGCGCAACACGGTATTGAATGATCTTGATATGCGTTACATTGGGATCTTTTGCTGCATGTTCAAAAAACTGAATGACAGGTTCATATTTGTGGTACGGCACATGAATCAGTTGATCATTGGCCCTGATGGGTTCAAATATGGAATCCGTATCTGCCAATGGTAAATAATCCATCGGAGGTAAGGGCTGGTCCTTGAGGTGGTCCAGGCCAAAGGAAGGAAATTTGAAAAAGTCGAAATTATTATGGTAGCGACCTTCCTGAAATAAATCCAACTTGTCCACACCAAGAACAGTCATGAGGTACTGAAGAAATTGAGACGGTATAGTCTTGTCATAAACAAGCCTGGAGGCCGGTCCCACATCTCTTTTTAATAGGCTTGTTTTTATTTTTTTAACAAGGTCACCCTGGTATTCATCATCGATATATAATTCACCGTCACGGGTAAGTTTGATGGAGTAGGTGTTGATGATCTGGTAGCCCGGGAATAGCCACATCACACTGTGCCTGACGATTTCATCCAGCATGATGAGTTCATGGCCAGACTTTTTAGCAGGCAATTCTATAAACCTGGGTAAATGGTCAGATGGAATCTTGATAATGCCATATTGCTCTTGCTGGGATAGATTTTCCTTATCCTTCATCAGGATAGCTAGGTAAAGGGCCTTGTTATTAAGAAAGGGCCTGATTTTGTCCTTTACCAGGAGTACAGGCTGAACGAAGGGAAGTAGATATTCCTGGAAATAGGTATCAATAAAGGCTTCCTGCTCCTGTGTCAGTTGATCCCGTTGTATGAGGTGGATATCATGCCGTCTTAGTTCCGGAATGATCTGGTGCTCGAAGATGTCGCTAAACTCAACCGCCTGATCACTTACTTTTTTCTGGATTTTTAAAAGGACCGCTTC
>JAGOIB010000042.1:0-6541 GCA_017995875.1 Saprospiraceae bacterium | reverse complement strand
TCAGTTAGTAATCCTCCGAAAACAGTTTAATTTGTATAGTTCGCTCTAAATGAATGGGCAACCTATCTTTATGAATTCACAGATAACAAAAACCTTTACGCTAAATACTTAAATTATGGGTCGGATAAAAATGGTCGCCGCAAACTGGAAAATGAACCTCAACCTTAGGGAAGGGGAAGTGCTGCTCGAGCAACTCAGGAATGGTATGCCTGGAGATTTAGGTTGTGAAGTGATTATAGCGCCTCCATTTACACATATTCAAATGGCAATGCAGGCTGTTCATGGATCATCGATTGGGATTGCAGCACAAAACTGCCATCATGAACATCATGGCGCCTATACAGGTGAAATATCAGTTGATATGTTAAAGAGTCTTGGGGTGTCGTACATCATAACTGGTCATTCTGAACGTAGAGAGTTATTCCAGGAAACAAATGGCATTGTCAGGGCTAAAGTAAACGCCATCCTTGGAGGAGGGGTAAAACCCATATTCTGTTGCGGCGAGTCTCTCGGCATCAGGGAAGCAGGAGAGCAAAATATCTTTGTAGGGAAACAATTAGAAGAAGGCATCTTTCATCTTGATGTCGATTCTTTTCAAAATGTTGTCATTGCATATGAGCCTATTTGGGCCATCGGTACTGGGGTGACTGCCTCACCAGAACAAGCCCAGGAAATGCATGCATTTATCAGGAAGGCAATTGGTGAGCGATATGGTGATGAAATAAGTAATAAAACCAGAATCTTATATGGAGGAAGTATCAAGGCAGATAATGCCACCACGTTATTTTCCCAGGTGGACGTTGATGGCGGCCTGGTGGGAGGTGCATCTCTTCAGGCAGCAGGTTTCCTGGCTATCATAGAAGCTGCATGTTGATAACACTGTTGAAAAATAGGAGATTAAATACTTGTTTTTTATTTATGTTTTTTTTACATTTATGAAATCGATCAAAGGATTGTAACCTATATGTAAGTATTATAACTGGTTGATGTAGTACTGCGTATTCAAATTGAACGAATCAATTGAAACGTGTTGGATGAAAATAATTGCCCAAGGCAAAAATGAGTAGCCATCAGCAGGAAATAAAAACCAGGTATTGGGGTGACCTAGTGGTCACAACCTCGTTACCGGTAGACATAGAAAGTCGATGTAACCGGCAACCGTGCTTTGACATACTCACTCCAGTCTGAAATCAACAGAAATCAGACCAATCCAACTTGAGATGAAAAAGGCACAAATGGAACAGGGATTCATATATCAGCAATGATGTATTGAATCCCTTTCCTTTTATGTTTAGTGATGTACAGCGGACAGTTCGATTATTGAACAATGATTTTTTCCCAACCTGTAACCCCGTTGGAAAGTACAGTTTGTACAAAGTATACTCCTTGTGAAACCATTCCGGGCACTGGAATTGAAATGGCGCTATTGGCTTCGATAGAAACATTCTCCGCAGCATTTAATAATTGTCCGTTCATATTCCACCAGTTGACCTTCAAAACCTTGACCGGGACATTGCCCAAATTACTGAGTTGAAATTTTTCGCCCGATGACACCAATGTTGGCCAGACTTTTATGATACTGGATTGTTTTGCGGGTTCATTGGTGGCTGATACAAATGGTACTTCGAAAGTGAAATGCTCTACACAACCAAGGAGATCAGTTACCGTAAGCTCATAGATGCCGAACTTAATATTGAAGAGACTTTCGGAGGTCTGCCCGTTACTCCAGAGAAATGAAAATGGGGGAGTGCCTCCAACGGTTTCAATTAAGATAGCTCCGGAATTAGATCCATTATCCTCAATAATGACAGCTTCATTAACTACAATAGCGGGTAATACATCAAGGTGGAGAATAGTCTGTTCATAACAGCCGGGACGAATTTCTTCAACATGTGAATAGCTTCCTTCCTGGTATACCAGAATCCCTTCAAACTCAAGTGTGTCACCATAGCAAATAGTTTGGTTGATGGACATAGCAAACGTGTCTTCAACCGTCAGATGAAGATTGATATAATAAGGACATCCTGTAGGGCCTGCGTAGGTGATAACTTCATCGGTACTTTCTGTATAAGGTTGGTCTAAAACAAACAGCGTATCACCATTGCAGATGATGGTATCAATAGTTTCTGTTACCGAAGGATTGACACTCAGGCTTAAGACCACAATACTATCGCAATTGTTTTCTGCAGCATTATCAAGCGTGACCGTATACGTTCCTGCTTCTGAAAAGACCTCGGTGCCGATGACAAATGACTCTCCTTCACAAAGCGCAGTATCAATCATGTTGGTACTTACGGGCTTGACAGTTACATTGACAAAGCCAAGGCCTTCACCATCGCACGAGGCATCGCTCAGGGTACCGACTTTGAACCTCCCGCTAAAGACCGGATCTATGGGAATAGAAAGGAATTGGGATTCACTGAGTATGTTGGCAAAAAACTCATTGTCTTTATACAGGCCAATCGCAAATGGTGGCGTACCTGTGTTTTCAAAATTCAAGGTGACAGTAGAACCGCTGCAAACAATGTTAGGCCCTGTGATCGTTATGCGGCTGGTTGGAAGGGGGAGGACAGTAACCTCAAAATTTTCGGATTCAGTCTGGCATCCATCACTACTTGCAAAAATAGTATAACGTACTTTTAATGGGATCACAGCTGTAGTACTGAGCACCTGATAAAATTGAAATGCATTGGAAGCTGAAGCTGCGCCAACAATAAATGGATCCGGATCAGCTGTCCAGGTATACGTGACGGGTGGAAGTAAATTCGTTTCAGGTTGCAAAAGGATAGTGTCTTCACTACACAACGTAAAATCCTGGATGTTTTGGATGCCGGGATTTATACAACAGCGCATGCGGGCAGTGAGCACTTCCGGTTGATCATAAGCGCACGCAAGACTTGGCGTTATCCCAAGTTCACCATCTGAAAAGGTCTTCATGGAAACGCTGCAATCAAGATCGGCTTCACATTCATCTACTACTTTCAGGGTAAAGCAGACTTTCCATTTGTCGGATGTAGGCAGACAGGAATTGATATCCCCTGTTGTCTGATCCGGCTTTGTGGCAGGCGGGGGATCTGCAGTGTTGGTGAAGTACCAGCCGGCAGGCATACCTTGATTGCCTTCATATCCATTGACAGGATTGGATACATTGTAATGTACATCACCTACTTTGTACCATTGCCAGAATCCGGTTTCAACGGGGTCAAGTAATGAATCCATTTGTATAGGTTGCCCAATCTGATCAAACCATGTAGAATCCCACCCTGGACCGAATTCCGGTACGAGGCCCTGGAATCCATTGCAGGATAGTTTGTTCCAATCCTGAAGTTCATAACAAATCGAAACTTCCTCGCCGGGTTTATATGGACCATTGAGAGGACTGCCCAGCGATGTATGGGTTACATAGATTCTGTCTTGTTCATTGCAGAAATTTACATCAATCGACGATGCACACAATTCAAACTCACCAATATTTCCTTCAGCGTCTGAAATCGCAATTACATAAGTTGTTTCCGGATCAATATCGATATAAGGCAATATAACCGATCCATTGGACCCGATTGCACATTCTACTTGTTGGTATGAAATACAATTGTTCGTTTTGAGTAACGCTAGCTGTGGTTGATTGAAATCGTTAGATGTGACACTGAGCGTAAGTAAATCCGCGGTGGTGTCAGTGGTCAGATAGAAATAGGCTGTTGAATTATCAAAATCAGGACAATTGCCAACAGGAAAATCCGGGCCCGGGCCATATCCGGAGGTACAACCACTTACACAAATCAATACATCTGTTGCAGGAGGGTAGAGGTAATTATTAAGTGTTGAATCCTGCAGACATAAGAACTGATCTGAACAGGAGTCCGGCCTTGTATTCAGGCTATAATACCATAAGTCTTGCTGGGCTATCGTATTGGCCGGGACATTTTTATCCGTGGAAAGCGTACTGGAAAGCACATAAAAAACGCTGTCGACAGTGATTACATCTACTGCAAGATCGTTCAGTGATCCGCCATAGTTCATTTGCTGGATTAAGTTACCGTCGAGGTCTGTATTTAGAATCCAAACATCTCCAAAGCCTTTATTTCCCGTTAGATCAAGATCACTACTTGTCGTATTGGATGTCAATACAAGATGATCATCACCATAAACATCTACCTGTGCATTGTAATCATTGCCACTGCCTCCATAATGTTTTTTAGCAAACGTCTGCCCATCTCCGCCATCTAATTTTAGTAACCATAGATCATTCAGCCCTGAATTAGTGTCGAAGTCACCATCAGATGATTGAGATTGAGCTATCAGGTAAACAAATCCGTCGGGATGGATTAATATATCTGTGGCTTTATCATCTTCACTTCCACCAAAGGTCTTTTGCCAAAGGATATCACCGGTTGGGGACAATTTTATAACCCATACATCCTGTCCTCCCTGGTTGGGGGATAGTCCCGGAAGATTTGAATTGCTTGTGGCCGCAACATAAATATTACCGTTAACGTCTGCGGTTATGGCTTCAGCAGCATCCACTCCTGTACCACCAAGTAACAAAGACCATTGCGTAGCAAAAGACGGGTTGACATGAACAATCCAAACATCCACCAGGCCATGATTCATCTGGCCATTGAGGACAGGAGACGCTGCTTCCAGGACCATGGTAACATTTCCATTGACATGCCTGAAAGCGTCCACAGCGGTTTCTGTTACATTGCCACCAAAAATTTTTCCATCTATCAGTGAGCCATTGTTATTTGTTCTCATAAGCCATCCACCGGCCAGCCCCAATATGGTCCCGAAGGTCCCTTGATTGGTATGTGTAGTGCCGAAACCAATGACTCCGCCATCAGAATGGGGCATGATTGTTTCCAACTCATCGATACCTGCACCACCAAAAGTTTTGCTCCAGATCAGTGTTCCGTCGATATTTCTTTTCATAATCCAAAAATCACTTGCTCCTACGTTGCCCGGGACATCACCATCACTGGAAGATGATTTGGCACCAAAAAAAAGCACGTTTTTACTGGCATTGACTGCAAGATCCCTGGCTTCATCACTGGAGTTTCCGCCAAAAACTGAATTGGCATCAATGCTAAACTGGCCTGTTACCTGGAGGGCGAGAAACAGAAAAATGGGGAGTATACTTATTCTTTGCATTGGTATAGGCTTGATTTATAAGTCGTTGGGAGTGAAAAATACGGATTATTGTGGTAAGTGACAAAAATCGTTCCTTACCTGTTGATACCTGTGTCGGATAGTAATCTTTGACTACTTTCATACATTGCATTGAAACAATGAATGAATGAGCGAATGATCGTTGTAATTGATTCATTATTAGTATTTTAAATAGATTTTATACGTTCACCCTGGTCAACCATTTTATCTTGAAGAATATACCCTTTTATTTACTTCCAACCATTTTATCGATGATTTGCCTTGGTTGTGACAATCAGAGTGCTGTTGGAATGGCTTCTAACAAACACATTGTTGAGGATACTACGCTAACTTCAGCGAGTAAGGAGATTCCACCAGCCGTCCTTGATACGGCTCTTTACAATCAGAAAATCCTCCAGATGGTCCATAATCAACCATTTGCCGGATGGCCTGTGAAATCAGATTTTCCTTTACCCGGTGCTTTATTACCGTTTAACAGGATTATTGCCTTTTACGGTAATCTCTATTCAAAGGGAATGGGGGTACTGGGGGCACTTCCTGAAGATAAAATGCTGGATAGCCTGACAAGAGAGGTTCGCAGGTGGGAGGAAGCAGATTCAACTACTACTGTCATTCCGGCACTTCATTACATTGCGGTTACTGCCCAGCCTGATCCCGGAAAAGGTAGCAAATACAGACTTCGTATGCCGTTTCACCAGATTGATAAGGTGTTGGAGTTTGCTAAAAAAATAAATGCTTTAGTATTCCTTGATATTCAACTTGGACATAGTACCCTGGAAGATGAAATTCCGTTACTCAGGGAATATTTAGTACTTCCCAATGTGCATTTAGGAATAGATCCGGAATATGCCATGCAGGGAAATGATGTGCCCTGCGTACGTGTAGGAACGATGAATGCTGCGGATATTAATTATGCGTCAGAATACCTGGCACAGCTTGTAAAAGAGAATAATCTCCCTCCGAAAATCTTAGTGGTACATCGGTTTACAAAAGGCATGGTGACCGGAACAAAAGAAGTCATCACACGACCTGAAGTGCAGATCGTCATGCACATGGATGGTTTCGGAGGTATGGCAAAGAAGCTGAGTTCGTATCAGATAGCCGTGGTATCTGAACCTGTTCAATTTGCCGGATTTAAGCTGTTTTATAAAAATGATAGAATGGAGGCTAAGCGGCCGTATATCATGCGTAGGGAAGAAATACTTGCGCTTAATCCTGTGCCCGTCTATATCCAATATCAGTAAAGAGTTTCGAGTTTCGAGTTTCGAGTTTCGAGTTTCGAGTTTCGAGTTTCGAGTTTCGAGTTTCGAGTTTCGAGTTTCGAGTTTCGAGTTTCGAGTTTCGAGTTTCGAGTTTCGAGTTTCGAGTTTCGAGT
>JAGOIB010000176.1 GCA_017995875.1 Saprospiraceae bacterium | reverse complement strand
TGGTTGATATTGTTGAGCTGACCGAGAAAGGAAAGCTGGGATGTTTTATTGAAACGATTGATCGCGGCTTTTGCATTGTATCTATCGTCTGTTCCATATCCGGCTTCGGCGGTTCCGAAAAGTCCTTGTTTGAATTCATCGCGAAGTTGAAGGTCAATTGTTTTCTCCCGTGTGCCATCATCTACGCCTGTGAATTCAGACATATCGGATTGCTTATCGTACACCTTCACTTTTTTCAAAGCGCGTGCAGGCAGATTTTTTGTTGCCATCGTTGGATCGGAGCCAAAAAATTCTTTTCCATCAACATAGACATTCTTTACTTCTTCGCCTTGTGCTTTAATAGTCCCATCTGCGCCGACTTCAATGCCTGGAAGTTTTTTCAACAAATCTTCAACGACTGCATTTGGCTGTGTCTGGAAGGCATCAGCATTATAGGAGATAGTGTCCTTGTGTATTTCGATCGGCACATGGTCTGCTGTTACTTCTACTTCATTCAATATCGTATTAGCCGGTGACAATATTATTTTACCAAGATCATTTTCTGCTGCGACGCCTGCGGTGATAGGTTGATAGACAGGTTGCATCCCGAGGAATGTGATATTGAGAAGGTAGTCACCCGCTGCAACATTTTTCAACGTAAAAGCTCCTTGCGTATTGGAAGTACCGAATTGTATAAGCGTTGAATCAACAGCGTCAAGTATCATGACTGTTGCACCCGGAATAGGAAGATCACCTTCATCTACTGCAATACCGGTAAAGGTCGTTTTAGAAACCTGTGCTGAAAGTTGAATAGTAAGAAACGAGGAGACGATAAAAACAACCAGCTTTCCTTGAAAGGATGATATCATATAAGAGGGTTTCAAAAATATTTATAGTTTATTGTTTATGGTTTATTGCCTTCCCGCAACAAATGCTTCGCATTATTTGGCGGGATCCTTGTACTGAGCGAAGCCGAAGTATTCGCTGCGCTCCGAATTACCTATTGTTTACTGCTTACTGCCTACTGAATACTGAATACTGCTTATTGTCTGATCATGATCATGTGAGGTCCACCGGGGCCGCCGCCATTCTGCATACCCATTTCCTTCATTTTTTCTTCACGGATTTTTTCAAATTCTTCCGGAGTGACTTCTTTTCCTTTTGACGGTGCAACAATGATGGATGTATCCACACTATCAAAGGTAATCTCTGTTGCAGTGATCATGCGTTCACCTTCGTTGACATCAATTTGCAAAATCATGCCGGGCAATCCCTGATAATCGCCTGGGCCATTAGAGATACTGATTTGTGGAGTAAACCAAGCAACGAGTGTAGTGGTGCTATCAACTCTGTAGGACGCTTGCATACAATTGTATCCCAATATTTCTTTTTGCGTTTTCCCTATTTTCCATTTGCGGGGTGTGGGTGGCCCTGTGATGAGAAATTGTTTTTGCATAAAATCTCTTGAATCAATCATGGTATCTAGAGCCAGATCTTTAAATACAACTCTGTTAGCCCTACCAGCGCCGAACCTCATCCCACCCATCGGAGGGCCGCCCGGAGAGGCAGCAGAGGTTGGTGGCAGTTCTTCTTGTTTCTGGGCATGATACAATGATTGATCGCCTGCGAATATCAATTCAAACTTGGAAATATTGAATTGTGGAATCATGTCCTTCATATCCTGGCGTTCAGGAGGAAGGTTTTTGTGGAGATCCATTTTCTCTTCATAGGTGATCTTCCCGGTTGATTGGGCACCAATCAGGCCAGCGGTCAACATAAAGAAAGCAAATACAAGGTATTTCATCGTCAAAGGTAATTTGACGGCTAAGGTACGGGCTTAAAATGGGGGCAATCCTTGAAAAAGGTTAATTATTGTTAATGAAAGCCATAGTCAGCGTTATTCTGCTCTATTTTTGTCATCACGATGCGCAATCACTTAGATATTTCTCTCGCAAGGTTCCTGATGATCTTCAGCCTGGTGCTGCTGGGTATCCTGGAGTATCTATGGCTGCACAATGAGTATAAGAACAAGTATCGTGACATGGAGGACAAACTCAGCCATGTCATGTTTACCACGAGCAGGGATATAGAAGATAGCCTTATCTTTTCAAAACTCACAACTGTCCAGAATGGTGAAGCAGAAGATAGCAGCCATCAACGAACAATGAGTTTCGTCGTTAATGAAGAAAATATTGTTGGTGGAGCTGATTGTCGCACCAGTACCATCATTAGAAAAGGCCAGTTTACCATGAAGGACCACCATCCTGTTCGTGGCCTACTGCTCAAAGAACTGAAAGGAGACTCTTCTGGCATTGATACGTCAATGGCCAACATCGGATCTATGGTGATGAGCCACCTTCGCCTAGCGGATAGCACAGGCGAATTTGCCGGATACCAGGTGATCAGTTGGGAGGACGGAGATACTATGATTGCAGCCCTGAGAAGCAAACCAATGATGGATGTGCTGGCCGGAAAAAAGATGGCATTGATCAATCCAAATTATAAAGCGGATATTTTTCATGATCTCCTTCCTCACATGAGCTTTGCCCTTTTTCTATGGGGGATGGTTGGCGCCGCATTCTTTTATATCTGGAAAAATCTGCGCAAACAAATTCAACTCAATGCATTGCGCGATGAGTTTGTAAGCAATATCACGCATGAATTAAAAACACCTATAACTACAGTAGGTGTTGCTCTTGAATCTCTAAATTTTTCGCAGGACTTTCAAAGCGTGCAGAGCCGCAGATACCTGGATATATGTAAGAGCGAACTCAACCGATTGTCGATACTGGTCGAGCGTATATTATCCAATCGCTCACCACAGATGCAATATGAGAAAATGGATGTCCGACAAGTACTGGAGGATGTAATGCATCATATGAAAGTGCAGTTTGACAACAAATCAGCAGAAGTGGATATCCATACGGAAGGAGAGGATTTTGAGATCAAGGGGGACAAATCACACATGAGTGGTGTGTTGTACAATCTGCTTGACAATGCATTGAAATATAGCAAGGGAAAGCCTGTGATCCACGTCAACCTGATCAGACAAAATGGGACTGTACGACTGGATATACAAGACAATGGTATCGGAATCGAATCCGGGTATCACGAGAAGATTTTCGAAAAACTCTTTCGTGTTCCTCAGGGCAACAGGCATGATGTGAAGGGTCATGGTCTCGGGTTGAGTTATGTTGCTGATGTCATCAAACAGCATAACGGACAAATCTCCTTAGTCAGCGAACCTGGTAGAGGATCCACATTTTCAATGACCTTGCCGGCATGGAGTATTGCGGTAACGGATTCGGTGAGCAAAGAACAATCAGCGCTTGTTAATCCTGCACTATTTCCAAATGCCAACCTCAATTAGATCCAAATAAAAGATGACGAAGAGCAGGATATTGTATGTTGAGGATGAAGAGTTTCTGGCTACCCTCGTTCGCGATCATCTGGAAAGAAGTGGTTTTGAAGTGCATTGGACAGGCAATGGAAGTGAAGCAGAGAAAATATATAAAGATGTCAAACCTGATCTCTGTATCCTCGACATCATGTTACCCGGTAAAAGTGGTTATGAAATAGGAAAAGCGATCAGAAGCCTTGATAAGACCATCCCCATAATTTTTCTGACGGCTAAGAGCGAATCAAAAGATGTCGTTGAAGGATTCAAATCCGGTGGAAATGATTACCTGAAAAAGCCCTTCAGCCTTGAAGAGTTGATGGTGCGGATCAATAATCTCTTGTCCATGGTTGGACGTGTCACGCCAGGCCAATACCGCCTCGGTGAATTATCCTTTGACCCGATGCGCATGGTGATTCAAAACAATGATCAGTCAGTAAGTTTGTCCCATCGTGAAAATGAATTATTGAAAATGTTGATTTCGCAAGTCGGCTCTCCCGTCGAACGCAAACAGATTCTCCTGCAATTGTGGGGTGATGATCATTT
>JAGOIB010000175.1 GCA_017995875.1 Saprospiraceae bacterium | reverse complement strand
TAACAAGGAGTATTTTTTTATACAATTCTTTAAAGTGACTTGAGTATGCCTCTCCTTTCCTCACCTGAACATACTATGTTCAATTCAGCCTATAGTTTACGCTATACCTGGTTCCAATTTCAGGGATCACCATCGACAATGCAACCATGAGATACCTCATTGTTATATTAACCTTGATGGCAATTCAGGCGCATGCTCAAAAGGAGCCGACTCCCATGATGAAAGCCAGAATCTATCTACCCCCTAAACCTCCAAGTGTTTCTGTTGGCCCTGATCAGGAAATCTTTCTTCCTTCAAACGAAGTTTTCTTTAAAGTTGAAGTAAAGCCCGATAGCGGCAAAATCAGGGATATAAAATGGACTGCATTATCTGGCCGCGATGGATATAAGATTAGCCCATCTAAAAAGAATCAAACAAGAATCTCCAATCTGGAAGAAGGTGAGTATGCGTTTTTAGTTGAAGTAACATTGCTCATCAAAAAAGAATCCTATCAACTATATGATACGGTCAATGTAAAGGTAAGTGGTAAGGATTGGGGCCCCCCTATAGTTGAGGCAGGCCCTGATGTAACTATTTTTTTACCAACAAATAGTGTGAAACTACTTGGCAAAGCAGAAAGTACAAATCCCAACGGATTTATTAGAACCTACCTATGGACCCAAGTTTCAGGACCGACTGAAATTAAAATTGATGCACCCTCTAAACCGGAAACACAGGTATCAGGCCTGGTCAAGGGAGCTTATCAATTTCGTTTACTTGTTACTGATAATAACCGTGTATCAAATGAGGACAACGTAACTGTTACGGTATCACCCCGGGATAACAAACCTCCGTTGGCGGATGCAGGGCTTCCTGAACGAAGTATTACACTACCTATAAATAGCTTAACACTTAATGGCCGTGCTTCTGATCCCGATGGATCAGAAGTATTTGTACGATGGACCAAAATTAGAGGCCCTGGACAACCACGGATTGTAACACCAACCAGTGCGGTAACACAAATTACTAACCTGTCAGAAGGGATTTATCAATTTCAATTAACTGTCACGGATAAGGATAGTGCTTCTGACACAGACAAAGTAACTGTATTTGTCTTACCACCTCCCTTTTCCGAGGTTTTACTTCCAATTGCCAACGCAGGAGACAATATTGTTATCACTTTGCCGATCAACAGTGTGACCCTTATCGGAATCGGAACACATCACGATCCCAATGGAACTATTACTAATTACAGATGGTCTCAAATCTCCGGTCCGTCCACTTCTACTATTGTAAATCCGGAAAGTCCCATCACCCAGGTCAATAATCTTACCAGAGGTGATTATGAATTTAAATTGACCGTAACGGATAAAAATAGAAACACCGCGACTGATGATGTGTCGGTTAAGGTATTAGCATCTCAAGATTCCATAATAAACAATCCTCCGATTGTCAAAGTTGGATCAGATACAACCATTACATTACCCACAAATAGTATGACCCTTTCAGGGAGTGCAACGGATCCTGATTCCAATGGACTCATCATGAGCTATCAATGGACTAAACTTTCAGGGCCGTCAGCATTTTTAATTGCGTCTTCCTCAGATAGCAACAAGACGATTGTAATTGAAAATCTGGCAGCAGGAGAGTACGAATTTGAATTAAAAGCCACTGATAACAAAGGAGCAGTAGGAAGTGGTAAAGTCAAGATCACAGTAGAAAAAAAAGAAAATGCAATTATTCCGTTGATAATCGGCATTGGGCTGGGAATTATTGGATTAGCCGGTAGTTGGTATTTTTTCATTTGGCTTCCAACGACTAAAAAGATCATGGTCTATTTCATGCACAAGGATGAAGAGGAACTAGCGAATTTGTTAATGCCAGATAGTATTAGAACGGAGGGCTATTCGGTAGGAGATGCCTCACGGAATAACATCAATAAAATGAAGAAAAAGAATTTCGCGATCCACATCCTGAATCCTGAAATGCTGCTGATCAATACGCCCGGCAAGACAAGAACGCTCAACTACTCCATTAAGAAAGGCGAACGTAAGTTGAAATCCGAAATCATCGACGCGAGGCCAGGCGTAAATATTAAGAATCTTGTTTCAGAAGAAAAGGTAGAGACCTTGGCCGATGAATTTCCAGCGTTCTATATCATCACCCTCGATACACCTTTGCTTACTGAGTATGAAGCGAAATTAATCGGAGTTGGCCTGCATATCATCCAGCATGTTCCGTACAATAGTTATATCATCTACGTTGAGAAACCGGATCAGTTAGCAGCACTAAAGACCGGGCCTTTTAATTTTATCCGCCTTATAAATAAGTATTCACCGAGTGATACAGGCCTGATGGTAAGGGAAGATCATTTCCTGCAAGCTGTAAATACAGATGGCCGGCTTACATTGGATATTGTCTTGCATAGGGCAGAAGATAAGGGTGAAGTATATGCATTTCTAGAAGAGCTCGACATACAAATTGTTGGATCCTACAGAAACAGGATTCGCATCATTGTGCTTGCACGGTCAGTGCTGAATTATAATCTGGCCGGTAATACCTATATCCAGGCGATCTATGAATACATCCCTCCTATGCTGCATAACGACATCGCCCGGCAGATCATAGGTATTGATACAGATGTTCAAGGCAAGGTAGCTGTTACAGAAACCGGCCTGGGAGAAATTATAGGTGTGGCTGATACAGGTATAGATTTGGACCACCCCGATCTTAAGTCTAAAATAATGGGTGTTGTAGCCTGGGGAAGAAAGGAAACGAATAATACTTCTGATCCACATGGCCATGGTACACACGTCACCGGATCTATCGTTGGAGATGGTACGGCGTCAGGGGGTAAGATTAAGGGTATGGCTCCCGGTGCGAAAGTCTTTTTTCAATCTTTAATGGATGATGCAGGAACGCTTGCCAATTTTGATTTGAAGCTCCAGGAGCTATTTAAGGAAGCCTATGATCATGGAGCGCGGATACATAATAATAGCTGGGGAGCTGCTGCAGAAGCCCGCTACACCATTGATTCAACGATCGTTGATGAATTCATATATGATTATCCTGAAATGTTGATCGTTATTTCTGCAGGTAATGAAGGGATTTGCAATTCGGATCAGCAGAATGAAAAGGGATATGTAGGTTTTGGATCTGTTGGCTCACCCGCTACTACAAAAAATGGATTGACAGTAGGAGCCAGTAGAAATAAACGGACTACCGGTGGATATGCATCTGCCACCTATGGAAAAATCTGGCCTGATAAGTTTAAGGATCCACCCACCAGCAATGAATTGATATCGGGCGATCCGGATTCCATTGCCGCTTTCAGTAGTAGAGGACGCTGTGATGATTTTCGGATGAAGCCGGACATCGTTGCTCCCGGGACAGATATTCTTTCTTTGAAATCAGGTCTTGCACCACTGAACAAATTTCATGGCGGATATGCCGGCTTTGGAGATGCGTATGCGTTCCTGAGTGGTACAAGTATGTCAGCACCGATCGTTTCGGGAGCTGCAGCCATCGTGAGGGAATATTATAAAAATAAAAGGAAATTCCCTGCGCCAAGTGCAGCCTTGATCAAAGCAACACTCATCAATGGCACACGGAAAATGAAAGGTATGAGTGCCATCCACCTTAGTGATATGATTCCAAATCCCAACCAGGGATATGGCATGCTTGACCTATCGATGACCATCCCCAATGAAAAGAATATGTTTCATCTGGAGTATCGTGATTCATTGCAGGATGCTTCTGTCAGCGTGAGTATCACCGGGCAGGAATATGCGGTGAGGTTCCGTACCAAACAAATAACATGGATCCGTGCGTGTCTTTCGTATACAGATTTTCCTGTCAGGTCGATTCAGAACAATCTTGACCTGCTGATGGATTATGAACCTACTCGCGAGAAGTGGTCGGGAAATATCGGCATCAATGCTGATGATAAATTTGTCAGCAGGAAGGAAGACAGTAC
>JAGOIB010000174.1 GCA_017995875.1 Saprospiraceae bacterium | reverse complement strand
GAATTTATTTTTCTGAAAGAGCCCAGCTCGGAGGTCGGAAAAAAACCACTACGTGCAAGGACGCTATACCAGACTGGTGAAATGTGGCCATTGGAAAGAAAAAACATATCCTCACCTTTTCCTTCCATTGAAAAGGGAAGATTGAAATGAAGGTCATGAAAATACAGGGCTACCATAAAATCGGTACAGCCTAGTGATCCACCTGGATGGCCGCTTTGGCATTGGTGGACCATGCGTACGATATCGCGACGCACCTGGCTCGCAATGCTATTTAAATCCTTGATATCTGCCATGAAGGGAGGAGGTTGGAATGAAATTTAAAAAAGAAGAAGGCAATCTAAGATCAGAGTGCCTTCTTCAGTTTTTGTACCGGTCAAAAGACGGTACGATCATCAAAGTGAAAAACGGATTACTTAACTGCTTCTACCAGTTTAGTACCTGCTTTAAACTTAGGAGTCTTCTTAGCTTTGATTTTGATAGTCTCACCTGTAGCTGGGTTGCGACCTAAACGGGCAGCACGTTTGCTAACAGAGAATGTACCGAAACCTGGAAGAGTAACTTTGTCGCCTTTCTTGAGTGTCTTAGAGATAGCCTCAAGCATAGCATCCAACGCCCTGCCTGCATCTGCTTTAGTCAAGTCAGATCCTTTAGCAATGGCTTCAATTAAATCGCCTTTGTTCATTTTCAGATTATTAATGTTAAATAATATATGAATTCGGGCGTAAATGTATGGTGCGGATATATTAAAAACAAACTTTATACATTAAAAATGGACTGAAATGCCTGATTTTATTGCCTTTTCTTGTTTTCACTACCCTAAAACCCCTATTTTTACGGCTATGAAGCACCTATGGTATGCCTTTTTCCTTGTAATTATTACTCTTTCAGCGCCCGCCTGCAGCCGCAAATCAGGCTGCCCCGCCGAATCCGCCCAAACCAAAGTGGATAAAAACGGAGAATATAAAGCGGGTAAATCCACCTCCGGACTCCTCCCACCAAAGAAACATTACAAGAAACAGAAAGGCCCGTATAAGCCGAAGGTCAAGGAAAAGCACACTAATTAAGTTAGAAGTTAGCAGTTAGCAGTTAGCAGTTAGCTTTGGTGATTGTTATTTGCGCAGTCTTCAGTTAAATAGTTTTTTGCTTCTGCTCCAACCTGCACTTGCATAACCATGTGCTACTGCTCAGCAACCGCTGCAAGTTTAATATTTTTTAGTTTCTAACTTCTAACTGCTAGTTTCTAACTTCTAACTGTTCCTTCTGCCAGGCATTACCTATTGTATACAATGATAGCAATGTAAAAAATATTGCACATCCCGGAAACACCACAAGCCACCATGCATCAAAATGATTCCTGGATTGTGCAAGCAATCGCCCCCAATTGATTTCTTCTGTTGGTAATCCGATACCAAGAAAAGAAAGTGATGATTCTGCAAGTATAGCAGAAGATACACCAAAAATAAAGGAGATCAATACAGGCCTCAATGCATATGGAATGATATGTTTCCGGAGAATCTGTATGGAAGGAATGTTGACAATCTGAGCAGCTTTGATATAATTACTCTCCTTCATCTTGAAAACTTCCGCGCGCATATAACGTGCCATGGAAGGCCATCGCAGTAAAGCAATAGTCAGCATCACTACAACCCATCCTTTTAAAGGGACGATGGCTACCAATACAAGTATCAGGAATATCGCCGGAAACCCATCAACAATACTGATTCCTCCCATCACGATTTGATCAAGTGGTACAGAGATACGTCCGCGCCATTTTCCTTTGATACGAACTAATAAAAACGTCCAGAGCAGTATTAATACTAATGTCACAATTGTTTTTAATAAAACGGAAAGTGGTGTAAACCAAACCAGGAACAACATGACCAATCCAATCAAGGTAATCACAAGTTGTCCCCGCGTCATCCGCCAATCACGATTGCCCCAATAGGCTGCTGCAGAACCAATAGGTATTCCTAATAGCAATGCGAGTAACATGGATCCAAATCCAATGAGTAAACTAACTCTGCAACCACGAATCATTCCGGCCACAACATCACGCCCTAATCCATCAGTCCCCAGCCAATGCCTGAAACGTGGTGATACAGCTTGAGATTCGAAAGGACCCACATAAGCTCCGGTTTTCAAATCAATGGAATGGTGGCTGTAAGGAACAGGTGCATGCCACACAGATTCAAAAGTTGTTTTATTCCAATTGACAGGAGAATGTGCAGGATGCTGTGCAGACAATCCTGCTTCAGATACATTTGTAAATAAAGGAAAATAGTTCTTACCGTCAAGCTGACAGAAATACGGTTTCTCATTTGCAATCAACGGACCGAATACAGCCAGGAATGCAATGAATAAGATGAATAGCCATGCGATTCTTGCGCCAAAGGAAGATGTCCACCCGGGCAGCAACCTGATGTATGACATCATTCTTTTCAAGACTCCATTGTTTTTACCCGTGGATCAGCCCACTTATACACCAGGTCTGTCAGGATGTAGGTGATCACAGTGATCGCCGCACTAAACATCAGGATGGGAAAAACCACCGGCCAGTCACGAGCTACAAGACTTGAATACATCAGCCTGCCCATACCGGGAATACTAAATATCACTTCAATGATCAACGAACCCGATAACAAGCCGGGAATGGAACCACCGATCAGGGTGATTACAGGATATAATGAATTCCTGATAACATGTTTTCTGAGAATTGATTTTTCAGATATCCCCTGTGCTCGCAGTGATAATACATAAGGTTGACTGAACTGATGTACAACAGATTGTTTCATTTGCCTTGAGACATAAGCTAAGGAACCAAGTGCCAGGCACAAAACTGGCAGTGTAAGATGGGCTGCAATGATGCCCCATTTTTCAATTACATTATCCGCCGCATGATATGGACCCAATCCACCTGCGGGAAATAATGTCAGCCATTCACCAGTCGAAAGAAAATAAATAAAAAGCGTGGCCAGCCAAAAAGAAGGAAGGGCGAATATTGCAAACAACAACACATTGATAAATCGTTCTAAGCGAAATCCATCGTGCGTGCCGCTCCATATTCCGATGATGATACCTAGTATCATGGCCAGTAAAAAAGCGAATCCGTTCAGAAGCAATGTCCATTTTAGTGCATCAAGGATCTTGGACCATGCATTTCTGCCATCGATCAGCGATGTGAGTGGCTTGAAGGTAATCAACCCGGACATCCATTGGTGATACTGGTTGTGCGACCCATGCCATTGAAAGGATGGAAGCCATGCTGAAACTGAAAGTTTATCAGGTGATGTGATCAACTTTTCAATATCTGTATTAAGTGTTGAAATGATTTGAGCATATCCGGCATCAAGTGAATCATTTTCTTTAAGGTCATTTTGCAGACGAATGATGCTGTGGTGAACAGTGAAAAGATCATGGGTAGCTAACAGTTTGTCAATTTCAGAACAGAAGATTTGCCCAATAGTCGAAGTGTCACCTCGCAAACATGAATAAGTCAAGCCTGCTATCAGGTCTTTGTATAAATGGATGGATGCATCTTTCTCTTTCGATGACTGAACCCATTGAATGACTGTCCTGCGATCTTCAACAGGCACAATACTAAATAGTGAGTCAGGATAATAACCAGGCTGAACAGTAAAATAAAAGAGTGGCAGATCAAGACCTCTCTTATGCGAAACCTTTGTATAAGCATTTCGTTGTTCCAAAGGTCCGGCAGAGGAAGAATACCTGGAATCATCAATACTCAGATAATCCAATACTTCATCACCGGGCACCAGCTTGCTCAATCCAAAAGCGATGATCGAAATCACGCCCAGCAGGATAAACGCATGGATACATCGCCTAAGCAGTGATCGGATCATAGTGATGTATTAAGGGCGCTGCTAATAACTAACATTTTTGAATGAAAATTTTTTATAATGCACTGACAGTCAAAGTGGCTCTATAATCGCTTTGAGGTTATTAGTGGCGCCCTTAAGATCCTGCCGGCC
>JAGOIB010000173.1:2496-4020 GCA_017995875.1 Saprospiraceae bacterium | reverse complement strand
CGATAAATCGCGTCTCTACATCCTTGTTTTTCCAAAAAGGGAAATGCCCTTGTTCCATCCCAAGCCAACCCAATGGTTGATATCCGGGGAAACATGAAATCTCCAGATAGCGCCGCCAAACAAGATGGCGAAGACAGCACCTTTGTACATCAAATTGACAAAGTTCATTCCGGTTTCAGGAAGCAAGCTGCTGATCAACCAGGCGGCAACACCAAATCCAATTGCGATAGGAATACGTGAAGTGAATGGATAAAATCCAAATTTGATTTTGATAAAAACTAACTTGACAATATTGAAAATAAACATGGAGAGGCAAGTAGCCAGTGCAGCACCCGGCAATCCATACAAACGAATAAATAAAAGATTGGCAAGGATATTCATCACAGCAAGTAACAATGTGAGATAAAGGGTGAACTTGTAATACTTTGAATACGAAATGATTTCGTTGTTGACACCGGTCATCATATCAAAGACCTGGGCCAGCCCAAGAAAAAAGACGACATAACTGCCTTGACGCATTACTTCAGGTTCAGGCATTATGTTGAAAATATAGGGAAGCACCGTCCATATCAACAGAAAAAGTCCTGCGCCAATGATGGTCATATTGAGTGCCGATTTTTTGTATATATTCTTTACTTCATCCAGGTTGTTGTTTTCAATATGTGTAGCGAGCAATGGACCTGAAATAGCGGCCAATGATCGCATGGGTTTGGAAATCACTTCTGATAAGGCTAATGAAATCGTATAGATTCCCGTTGCTTCAAACTTTAATATGCCAGAGATCATTAAGCTGTCAATCCGAAAGGCCACCTGGCTTCCAATTCCAGCTAATAAACCATACCCTGAATACCTTGAATATTCTTTGAGTGTTGGTTTGTCCTTCAAGATCACTGGTTTCGTCAACTTCCATTCACCAAGATACTTCAGGTAATAAATCAGTCCAAAAGCAGAAAAAGTAAACGAGGCAACAATCGCAATGATAACTCCCTCAACTGTTAACCAACCGTGTAAATACATAAGGACAATGACAGGAAGTGTAATCTTGATCGTGAGTTGATCAAAGATGGCCGGAATCGTAATTAACCTGAAATTGGAAATATATCGCGATAATAAATTGATCAGGGCTAACAAAAGCGTCAGTGGAATAATGTATACCAGCAAATGGGAATACTTCTGATTTTCCTCATTGAATACAAACTGCCTAAGCCAATGGCCCAGAAAAGGATATACCAGCAGGAATCCGAGAAAGGAAATACCGGACACCATCAGCAACCAGGACAGAAGTCCATTATGCCCTGATGCATTATCCTTGTATCGTGGAAAAAACCTGACAGCTGATACGCTGCTCCCCATCATCACTACAATCCCTATCAGAACGGATGTATCAAACAGAGCTCTGAACAATCCAATAATCTCCAGGGCCTTGGGATAGACATACAACGTACTGAGGATACCAATCCCTACACCGAGGTAGCTGATGATACTTGACTTGAGGCTTTGACGTTGTATTATTCCCATATTCGT
>JAGOIB010000173.1:0-2396 GCA_017995875.1 Saprospiraceae bacterium | reverse complement strand
CAAATATAATCCTGCATGTCATCTGTTAATTCCGGGTATATAGGCAAAGAAACTACTTCTGTGCTGGCTTTCTCGGCCTGGGGACAATGAACATGAATATTCAATTGTTCCGTCGTGACCTTGAGTTGCGACAAGGCAATTGGATAATGAATACCTGTTTCAATGCCTGCCTGGCGCAGATACTGCATCAAATCTTCTCTTCTTGAAGCAGGAACACGGATGACAAACAAGTGATAAACGGAAGGGCTATTGGCATATTCTCCAGGCAAACCAATATCTTCTCTTCCTTTTAGCAAATCACGATATCTCTTAGCGATTGCCTGTCGTCGAATTGTCCATTGTTCGATATACTTCAGTTTGACAGAAAGTACTGCTGCCTGTATTGCATCCAGCCTACTGCTGCGCCCCACAGTTTCATGGTCGTATTTGGAAATGCGGCCATGGTTTGCCATCTTCAATACCTTAGTGTAAAGCCATTCACTCTTTGTGGTAAGGGCGCCTGCATCACCATAGGCCCCAAGATTTTTGCCGGGATAAAAACTAAAGGTATTGATATCACCGATGCTTCCAGCCTTTTGTCCTTTGTACATTGCACCATGGGCTTGTGCTGCATCTTCGATCAGAAACATATGATGGTCGGGTGCATAGGAAGCCAATGGATCCATGTCTGCCATTTGACCATAGAGATGAACGGGCATAAACGCCTTCGTCTTCTCCGTGACCAATGAAATAGCTTGCTTCGTATCCATGGTATAACGCATGGGATCAATATCACACAATACGGGTGTGGCACCAACATTGACCACTGCTTCAAGTGTGGCGACGAAAGTCAAGGCGGGAATGATTACTTCGTCACCCTTCCCTATTCCAAGCGAACTGAGGGCCATCTCCAAAGCATCCGTCCCATTTGCACATGGAACGCAATACGGAACTCCACAATACGAGGCAAATTGTGCAGCAAAATTCCGAACCTTTTCGCCACCAATAAAATGTCCATGCTCTATAACATCCTTAATTGCCTCATCCATCTCGGTCCGGATTGAATGGTACTGAGCAACAAGGTCAACCAATGGAATATGAAAAGGGGAATCCTTCATTTGCTATTGTTGTGCAATCAAATATTGATAATTCGCCAACTGCACAGATGCCCCGAACTGCAGGGTATCATTCGTCAGTGCATCTGTCCAGTATGACCCGACAAACTGAGAAGGCACCGTGTACTCAACCGATTCATTATGGGTATTGATAATGATCATTACTTGTTCATCACCAAGTGTTTTAGTAAAACAGATTACTTCATTGTTGGAATAATCAACTCCAGCTCCTGATCTGGCCACTTGTGCTGAACTATAAAATGCCATCATGTCTTTGTAGGCTGTCAACATATCAGGATTTTCATTCCAGTTGATTGGCGACTTGCTGAAGAACGGAACTTTCGCCATTCTTCCAACTTCCTGACCTGTGTAGAACAGGGGCACCCCACCCATAAAAATAGTTGCCACCGATGCGGCCAATGCTCCCTGCTTGCCATGGAACAAAACCATTGGCGTGTTCTCATTTGCTGATTGATCGTGATTGGTTGTAAACCTGAGTTTATGTTGGCCGGCAGGCACATTGCTATATTCAAGTACATGTGTTGCGAAAAGTTCATTAGCAGGTTGCCCATTAAATACATCTTTGACCTTGCCATAAAAGTCCCATGCAAAGTTTAGATCAAAACCTGCCTGAAAATGATCTGCCCTACTTCCTTCAGCAAGAAAAACCAGGTTCCTGTTTGGCACAGCATTCAGGGTATCGATGGCTTGTTGCCAAAAATCAAATGGTACTCCATCCGCATAATCGCAACGAAATCCATCGACATTAGCTTCCAACACCCAGTACTTCATTGCATCAATCATGGTGAGCCGCATTTCGGAATTGGCAAAGTTGAGGTCCGCGACATCAAGCCAATTTGTTCCTGCCGGATGAATGATATTGCCTCCGGCATCTTGTGTGTACCAATCCTTATGACTTATCCAGGCATTATCCCATGAGGTATGATTGGCAACCCAATCCAACACGACAGCCATACCAAGAGCGTGAGCCTCATTGGTCAGGTTTCTCAGTTCAGGCAATGTTCCGTATTCCATACTTACGGCTTTAAAGTCTTTAATGCAGTATGGAGAATTAATTCCTTTAACCAATCCAATAGGATATATGGGCATCAACCAGATCACATTAACCCCTAATGCTTTGATTTCATCTAAACGACTACGCACTCCTTTCAAAGTGCCGGCAGTGCTAAAGGCCCTCAAATTGACTTCATACATGACAATATCATCGTTGACCGGAACCTGGTCAAAAGGAGTTCCATATTGCTTGTAGCCTACCGGAGGATCAGGAGTATTATCGATAGG
>JAGOIB010000041.1 GCA_017995875.1 Saprospiraceae bacterium | reverse complement strand
TTTCATAACAAGAAAAGATGATGAATAAATCAGGTACAAGATAAAACATTAACGATGGTTTAACAGGCCACTTTAAAAATATGTTAAATGCAAGTAGAGGATTAGTAAAGTATTTCAGGTCATCGTTATTTTGGGGTATATTTAAATGTATAGGATGAAAAGGAAGGATTAAAATCTATTAGACTATCTTTAGGAGAATCTGTCTGGCACAAACATTTAACAAGGGGTGGTTGCAATGGCCAGACAATACCAAGAGAAATGAAATTTGTAAACTCAACGAACAAACCATATGAAAAAAATTAGTTTGATTTTCACATTAGCCATGGCGGCTTTTCATTTTGCTTCTGCACAATCTGCACAATCCGTTTATTTTGAGATTGGTGGGCCCGGAATTGCTTCCTTCAACTATGACACACGTTTTTCAGGCAAAGAAGGAGGAATAGGCGGACGCATAGGTGTGGGAGGATTAAGCATCGATGGAGAAGGTGTTGTATTTCTTCCTGTGGGTATCAATTACCTTTTGGGTAAGGATTCCAGGCACTATTTTGAAATAGGAGGAGGAGTGACTCCCGTTTTTGGAACCAGTGATGGTGACGGAACGTTTTCTGAATTATTTGGTCACTTGGTTTTCGGCTATCGATTACAGCCGCTAAATGGAGGATTTACCTTCAGGGCATTTATGTGCCCTATTTTTGGAAATGGTGACTTTATCCCCTATTACGCGGGATTATCCTTTGGTTACAAGTTTTAAAATAATAAAGTATAAAAAAAGACTGCCGTTTACGGCAGTCTTTTTTTTTTGTAGTCTCGTGGGGAATCGAACCCCAATCTTAGGTTCCGGAAACCTACATACTATCCGTTGTACTACAAGACCGAAGCCGCAAAGGTAAGAAGAAAGTTAGCAGTTAGCAGTTAGCAGTTAGTAGTTAGCTTAGGGAATGTTTTAAAAGTAAAGTGAAAAAATATAGATAAATGCTTTCTTTATATGTTTGCTTAATAAAAGCAAATATTTGCTTTTCCGGGTTACCAACTGTACCAAATGAAAATCTATCATCTCCTTATGCTGCAATTTATCCTGGGACTCTTTGGTTGCAACAAAGCACCTAAAAATACAATCGTTTCCAGTGAATGGGGCCCATTCACCATTGAAACCATCACCCAAACCGGCAAGTCCTATAACATCAACTATGGCATGGTCAATCAAACAACGACCTCCTATGGTGTTAAATATAAAGGGGAACCACTTACCATAAGTGACAATCTTGAAACAAACACAGGGTTGCCAGGCATATGGCGCGTGTTTTTTCTAAAAGATGCACCCACTCCATCATTACTTCTCGGCAGTCAAAGTCTTTACCTGGTCACACTCGAAAATGATAAGCCAGTCATCAAGCCACTGTTTGAACAAGGATCTGATTTTGCTTCCATCCAATGGTTGGATAGTGAAGGTGGACAACCAGGGATGTATCGGGAAGTCTACAGTTCTGACGAGGGGGATAAGGAAGTGGAACTCTCCGGAGGACGATATATGGCCATCACACACGCTGTTGTCCTGGATACTAAAACGTTTGAACTGTTCCCTTTCAATACCAATAATGAAGAAATTGATGGATACCACGTTTCTCAACGAAGTGCGGCTGCTTTTTCCCCTGATAGCGCACAGGTAGTTTATTGCGGCTATAAGCAGGATGAAAAGGATTATATGCTCAATCATTACGCTCTCGTGTGCTATGATTTCAAAGCAGGAAAATCATACGCCGTACCCTTTGAAAAAGATTCCTTTTACCTGAAAGATGATTCCAAAATATCTTCCGAATGGATCAATGATTATTTTGAATGGAAGCTACAGGATTCCGGAACCCTGAAACTTCAATTGAGGACGTTGGACAAAAAGCCTTATCGCAAAGGAATCGTTTTTTATGAGCGTTACCAGGGATACAAATATATCCTTGATCCGGTGAGCGAACCCATGTTAACGCATCTGGCGACGTTTATTCAAAATGAATTGCAAATACCAAAAGATAGTGTACAGCATATTAATGAAGAATATAACAACAGGTTTATCATATCCTACCGGGGAAAAACGATAACAGTGAAATATGGTGAATATGGCAGTGACCTGCTTGTTACGCAAGAAGGAGAAGGATTGACGATGGCTGAAAACAAAACACTGATCAACAGCATCGGCAAAGGCTTCAATGCACTTCTGAACCAGGGTCAGTATCAGGAGGAATGGCAGCCGATAGTCTCTCCGGCAGAATAGAAAATTACATTCCCTTGCGAGGAAGTTTTGTGAATATTTCTTCAGCCACTATATTTTGATGATCATCTACTACTTGTAATGTGTAGTTACCTCCCGGTAATGAGCTGATGTCTTTCAAAAGATAGTTTCCCCCCTTTTTTAGTTTTTCATGGCTTATATACAGGTGATCCCCCCGTGCAGGAGAAGAGATACGTATTTCGTAAGCATATGGTTTGTCCAGTGTCAACAGTACTTTCAACCATGAATCACTTGTCACAGGGGGCACTACAATCTTCACCCCGGAAGCAGCATTGGCCGGTGTAGTAAATTCAAAATGAACATAAAATAATTCACTAAACAAATGGGCGCCCCACGAAACAGCAACAGGCTTGTCGGATGGGTTACATGGATTATCAAGCGTACTGTCATACTGCGCTAAAGCATGTAGCACTGTTCCCTTAGGTAATATTAATGGGTCGGTTAAATAATACGTTTGTTTCCAATTAATATTCCAGTCATTTATTTTGAGAAGTTTTAAAGGCGCTCTTTGACCCGGTAGTATTGCATACACTTCCCATGACCGGCAAAAAAGATTTGCCTGAGGCATCAGGCTCAACAATTGAATTTCATAAGGAAGCGTATAGGCGGCATGGAATATTTTTTTGGTATCAGCAGGAATATATAATGAATCACCGAGGAGCGTATACGGATTAATCAGCGGAATGGTGGTGACAGGTTGTACTGTTTTTTTAGTAGAGAAATAAAGACGAATACTTGACAAATCTGTTTGAGGACGACCCGTAGGTCCGTAATGTATGTGCACTATAAGCCTTGCATCTTTTGGTAAAAACTTTGCGGATCCTGCAGTATAAAATGTTGCCTTTTGTTGTGGTGACCATGTATACCAAAAAGGTGCGTCGGGGGTTTTACCCAATCCACCAAAACTATAATATCCATATCGTGGATCCCAACGATCAAGTGAGTCATATCCATCAGAATCTTCAATCGAGATTTCGGCAAAACGCACAATCTTTTTATTACCCGCAACAAATTCTATTCCTTCAATCCAGGTATCCTCATCGAGATGGGTCGGAAGAACAAATACCTGGTATTGATCCATATAGATACCATATTGTTCAAAAGCCTCGGCCATAGAGATCACCAGATCAGGGTCTCTTTGGTTTACCTCCGCCGGAACGTTAATATAGGCAGAATCAGAATTGATGGCAGTGCCTAAAAGCATACCACCAGAAACCCAATCGCTGATTTTTTTAATTTCTGTTTCACCCAATACCTGTTCATTAGAGAAATGACTATACCGGATATCCGCATACCAGGGAGGCATCAATTTGGAAGAGGTGACATATTGAATCATCGATCCATAGGTACTGACTTCCTCATAATTTGTCAAAGGCATAGCCCCTATATCTCCGGGCTGGTGACAGCGGACACAATTTTTATCCAGGATTGGTTTGATGTCCTGTAGATAAGTAGGCACTTGTGCTTTGATAGACAAAACAGAAAGCACAAGGCTAAGGAGTATAATTTGTTTACCGGCTGACATTCATGGTGATGTAACACCCTACAGGTGATGGCCAGGGTTGTGCAACGGTTCCTCCCAACAATAAAGTGGTCAGCGCTTCATCCAGATCATTTTTAATTGAACTGTGTTTCATTTTTCCCGGAGCGTAATATGCATTATTGATCCGGCCCCTGTAATGCACCACACCCATGTTGTCAGTGATAACCACTTCGGGCGTTATGGTTGCTCCCAGTTTCCTTGTCAGGGATTGATCTTTATCAAGCAGGGTTTCAAAAGACAACATTTCATATTGCTGCTTGAAAAGTTGTGAGGTTTTATAATTGCTGTTTTTCAACGGAAAGACAGCATGAAAAGCAACCCTGTCTTCAAACTTTTCTGCAAGGGTACTCAGGGGTTTGCCCATATAATTACAGATCGGGCAATCCTCTCCGATAAACACATACACATTCCACGATTTCTGAGCTATGCCCTGAAGGGTGATCATCAGTAAAAGCAGGAAAGTAAATAGCGACTTTGTCATACTAATCTTAAAAAGAGAATATGTGTAAAACTATTGAAGACAGGTCATCAAGGTAGGCATGAAAAGGATGAGCAGGCCATAATGTGGGATCATCGGGGTTCTTTTCTAATTAAAGCACTATGTGGTCCGGGAATGTCCTTATCATCAGAAGTCTAAAGACGCTCTGTATGCTTCAAACCTATAGTTGCATATATGCATTCCGGCCTATGCTGCCCTTCAAATTCCCCCGTTCGTCAGGACTTTTAGCGGGTTCAGAGGAAGGCTTTACGAAATGAAGGATTGATATTGTTGTTTTGTCCACACTAATAAACGAAACCGGTTCATGAAGGCAATCTGGATACTTATAGGCTTTCTCCTGCCGTTAGCAAGCGCGGATGCACAGACATGCAATGCCCTCTTCACATTTGACAATACCGGACTTACAATCCATTTTGTCGACCAATCTACCCATGCCACCGGAGATCCCATTACATCCTGGTTCTGGGATTTTGATGATAATACAACGTCAACACAACAAAACCCCACACATACATTTCCGGACCCGGATCGATACAGGGTCAACCTGACCATTACGACACAAAGTGGATGTCAATCCACCCTGGAAATAAGCATTGAGATATGCGCCTTTGGCCTTACGTATTCCCAGGGGGCTTGTAATGCCCAAGGTCAGATTCCGGTAACGATCAATGTAACGGACATCTATGATAATGCCATTGACATTGACATCAATATTGATGGGCAGAATGTTGCCGGTGGCCCTTTTCCCATCAATGCCCAAAACCCTGTCAATATGGTGGTATTGATTGCAGGTGATGGCTTACAGCACACCGTTACTATTCAATCAGGGGATATAGAAACCTGTAACGCCTCCGTTCAATTTTCAACAGATGACTGTTCATCGGATTGCTTTTTATCCTCCCTCAATGTTAATTATGCTGCCGGTGTAACCCACACCATCCAGGTTAATGACAATTTTTTTTCTCCTCAATCCGTAGCTATTGTCCTTGGAGATGTAGTTCATTTCACCTGGGCAGGAGGAGGACATAGTACAACCTCGGATGTTACAAGTGGTTTAGATAGCTGGAACTCAGGAGTGGTGGGAGCTGGTTCATCGTTTGATGTAAATATCCATGATCCAGGGACGCACAATTATTATTGTATCCCTCATGGTGGACCAAATGGCGTTGGAATGAGTGGACAGATTTTATCAAACTGTCCAACGGGCACTACGACTGATCTGCATATCACCTTCAATACCACAGTGGCTAATAATCAGGGATATAATGTCCTTTGGGACAATGTACCTGTACAAGGCAGTCCATTTTCATACAGTGGCGTTGGCGCCCAAAGTGTAAATATTAGTATTGCAGGGGATGGGATGCCGCATGACCTGGTGATAAGAGATGTAGCGGTGCCAACGTGCGACCTTCAGATGATATACAATGCTCCTGATTGTGGTCAGGGTGGTGGAAATCCTGTGTGCAATATTTCAGGTACGGTAGGAAATTTTGGCACCTGTACCAATCTGAATGTAACTGCATCACTCACCGTTACAGTAGCCAATGGGGGAACAGGATTTAATGTGAGTATTGATGGAGGACCAAATTCATTTCATGCTTATACCGGAAATATAACGACCGTTACTATTACCCTTCCGGGTGATGGATTGAGCCATGCGATCGAAATAACAGATGATACTGATCCGATGTGTACAGCCATCATCAACGCTGTAACCCCGGATTGCAATCTTCCATGTATGATTACAAACCTTACTGCGACAGCCTCCAATGGAGGCGGAGGCCCCAGTGGGATTGTGCATACGGTGAATGTCGAAGATTTTCAGTTTAATCCCAACACGATTAGTATTTCAGCTGGCGATGCAGTGCAGTGGATATGGACTGGTGCTATCGCCCATACCTCTACGTCTGATGCAGTCGCCGGACCTAATAGCTGGAATAGCGGGCTGTTGAGTAATGGTGCTACGTATACAAGTCCACTATTAACAGAAGGGGTTCATCCGTATTACTGTATTCCTCACGGGGCGCCGGCTGGAGTAGGAATGTCGGGAACAATACATGTGTTACCTGCTTGTAATGAATTCGGGCAGACAACGGTTCAGATCCAGTTTGATATAGTCAGTGGTGGCGCCACGGGATACAATGTTCTCGTCGATGGCAACAGTGCAGGTACTTTTTCTTATGTGCCTGGAACGGCACAATCAGCTTCTATCCTGGTAGCAGGAGATGGGGCTAATCACAATATTGTTGTGCAGGACATACTTGATATGGCTTGCAATGCTAATGTGGGTGTGGTAACTCCGGATTGCAGTGGTGGCGGGAATCCAACTTGCTTGGTGTCCCTAAGCCCTGCGATTACCGGAGGATGCATAGATAGTTTGGTTTCAGTATTGCTCAATGTAACCGGTGTGAACAACGACTCGCTGTATGTGGTGACAGTAGATGGTCAGAGTGCAGGAACGTTTCATTATAACAATGTAAATGCGCAGGTTTCAATACAGGGTGATGGCCAGACTCATACGATTATCATTACAGATGCTGTGAGTGCAACGTGTGCTGATACAGCTGTTATTGTTACACCAGATTGTTCTCAACCGTGCAATATCCTTATCAATCAGTTAAGTTTTGGCACCCCTGTCTCGTATCAGATACAAGTACAGGATTTTCAGTTTTCGCCTGCGGAGATCACGATAAACCTTGGGGACACACTTAACTTTCATTGGGTGGGTGTGATCCCACATACAGTCACCTCTGATGCTGCCTCTGGCCCGAATGCTTTTAATTCAGGATTGTTGAGTCAGGGATCCACATGGTCTTTACTCCTCAATGCAACGGGTACATTTCCCTATTACTGTATTCCACATGGTGCACCAGGAGGTGTAGGTATGTCAGGGGTCATTCATGTGGTTTCTTCCTGTAATGAAGGAATGGCCAGTGGAACCATGGTTATAAACTATACAAATGCCAGCGGACAAAATTTTCAGGTGACGCAGGATGGGAACCCTATCAATGGCTCACCTTTTGCGTATTCACCTACAGGTCAACTCACGATTCCGGTCGTCGTCAATGGAGATGGAGGGTCGCATACGTTTGTAGTGACGGATGTTGGTAATCCAATATGTAGTGCGCAGCAGGTTACAGTAGTCCCAAATTGCGGAAACACTTGCAGTTTAAATATTACACAAGCAGCAGTATCGGCATGTACAGGAAATACAGTGAGCCTTACCATCGGGTTTACGTCCAACCAAATTGCCGCAACATACAATGTCTATAAAGATGGACTCAAACTAAACCCAGCCCCACTTGTGACTGATGCCAATGGAACAGGCTTATATTCAACGATGGTCGTTGGTAATAATATCACCAGCGTATTGAGTGTTCAATTTATGGAGAATGCTTCATGTGCAGATACACAAAGCGTGATCATACCTTCCTGTGGTGGTCCATGTCTCATCTCAGACTTTGAAGTAGGGCAGCATGGAACACATCATGTAGTGGAGGTTAAAGATTTTGTCTTTAGTCCTGCACAACTTGATGTATTGTTGGGAGACACAGTGCGATTTGAATGGACAGGTGTCATACCACACACGACCACATCAGATGCATTTATGGGGACTAATACATGGAATAGTGGTTTGCATGGACAAGGTGCTACGTATGATGTGGTCATTACTTCTACAGGTAACT
Organism: Saprospiraceae bacterium; assembly: GCA_017995875.1. The sequence continues at coordinate 7,130 of JAGOIB010000041.1, read as the reverse complement.
ATCCTTATTATTGTCAGCCTCATGGTGGACCAGGGGGAATTGGTATGTCAGGCGTGATCCATGTACTGGATACTTGTGAGCAAAACAAATGGCTTACCAATATGTCCTTTCATGTTTCAGCCGGAAGTCCATTAGGATATAATGTTTTTGCGGACGGTGTAAAGATTACAGATATACCCATTCCATATGATAATCCTGTTGGTTTGAATGATGAGATTATTCATTTGCCCGGCGATGGAGGTTGGCACCTGGTTACGGTCCAGGACGTAGAAACAGGTTTTTGTGCATATACACAGCCTGTCCAAAGCAGTATCTGTGGCGTAGGATGTTCTGTGCTTAACCTAACAGCCAATACAGGTAGTACTATCATCCATACGGTAGAGGTAAGAGATTTCGATTATTTCCCAAGTCATTTCACCATAGGGGCCGGTGAGAAAATTCGTTTTGTCTGGATCGGTGATATTCCTCACACCGTAACATCTGATGCTGTGACAGGACCAGAAGTCTGGAATAGTGGGTTATTGGGAAATGGGGCTTTCTATGAACTTGTGATCAATACACCCGGTGTTCATCCTTTCTTTTGCATTCCCCATGGAGGACCAGGTGGAATTGGTATGTCCGGGTCTATTACTGTTTTACCTCCATGTACGGATAATACAGAAAACGTTCAGCTCACTTTTGACGTAACAAACGGAAGTCTACAGGGATATAATCTCTTTGTTGATGGCATGTTATACGGAAACAATCCAAGGCAGTATGAAGATCGGATGGGTGCGAATGAAGTGGTAGTTCCATATCCTGCTGATAATGGTCAGCATATTATTACCATCCAGGATCTACTAAATACTATATGTGCTGCGAGTGATTTTTTCACGACAGGCACCTGTTCCGCAGCGTGCCAATTGAGTGGACTTGATTACTATACCGGTAATGGAAGACGTCATGAAGTACTGGTGAAAGATTTCAATTTTGAACCTTCCACCCTTGACGTAGAATTGGGTGATACCGTTCATTTCAGCTGGATAGGGTCGATCCCTCATACTGTCACTTCGGATGCTTCTTCAGGTATTGATGTTTTTAATTCCGGTTTACTTGGTATGGGTTCTTCATATGATTTGGTGATAAAGGAGAATGGTTCACATCCATACTATTGTATCCCTCACGGAGCTCCCGGAGGCATCGGTATGGCAGGTACAATCAATGTGACAGATCCATGTGATGATGGAAGTGTATTTGTAGATTTCCAGTTTTTCGGGACAGGTCCAGGCCCTTCCTATGATGTGTTGAACACAGGAAATGTGGTTATCAATGACAGACCTTATCAGCCTGGAGGCATTCAGCATTTTACCCTCGAACTTCCGGCTCAGGGACAATCACACAATATTCAGGTTACCGATAATGGCCCGGATGATTGTTTGACGTCAATAGTTCTTGATTCTTTTGATTGCAGTGACCCATGTTTTCTGGTAAGATCTCAGTTTAGATATGATATAAATTATAGTACACTGGAAGTAATATTTGAAGATAAAAGTCGCGGTCATATTGTCTCCTGGAACTGGAATTTTGGAGATGGAACAAACTCAACATTGCAACATCCGCATCATGTTTTTTCAGAAGCGATATTATATGAAGTCTGTTTAACAGTGACGGACATGAATGGATGTACAGAACAATTCTGTGACAAAATCAGGTTAGGAGCAGATGTTTGCCAGGCTTCCTTTACGTATGCCCAGGAAGGGTTAGATCTTATGTTTTACAATACGTCTGATGTATCGAACCCCGAGGTATCCGCTACCTGGATATTTGGTGACGGTACTTCCTCTACACAGTATGATTCTGCATTTCATTCATTTACATCGGGGGTGTATGAAGTATGCATTACCGTTACGTCTTCGGGTTGTGTCAATACACATTGTCAATTGATCGACCTGACAGACCCATGCCTTGCTTTGCAGGCGAGATTTGAAAGTATAGTGGATGAGGGCAATCCTTTATCCTATCAATTTACAGATATGAGTTCCGGTCCGGTGGGCTCACGATTATGGGGATTTGGGGATGGCCAGATCAGTACAGATGTCAATCCAGTACATGTGTATACAGGTATAGGTATCTATACTGTTTGTTTACTGACAATGGATATAGACGGAAACTGTATCAATTCAGATTGCAGATCACTGTATGTTGGAACCACAGGAACAGGTCCCGGAGAAATCCGGTTTGATAAACTTATTGTAGCACCCAATCCTGTGAGCATGTGGGATGGAATGATTCAATTAAGTGGAATCGATCTAAATAATGCAGGACTTGAAGGGCAAATTTTTATATATGATATCAATGGAGTAATCATTTCTAACAAGAAGGTGATTTTAGGGGAAACGCTAGAAATTTCAACGCCTGAAATGCCCGGCTTGTACTACTTACAGGTCGTTTCGGTGAGAAACAGGTATGGTGCTATGATTATAGTTCAATAACTTGTCGCGTCAATCCGTTTAAGGGTTTCAACAGTCAACAATGAGAGAACAGAAGCGTCATTCAAACTATTCAGCATATTTAAATAAAATGGTGTTTGCAGGTATAATCCTGATCGCCACTTTATCGATGGTCATGCCATCTTGTGTGCATGACTCGTTCTCTCCGGTTGATCCCGGCCCGATTGATACTACGGGTATGCCCATAGATACGACGCCTGTGGATACCATGGACATAGACACAACCCTGGGCACACCGTGCGATACGAACCTTGTATATTTTACACAGGATGTATTACCTATCCTGGTGTCCAATTGCGCTAAAAGTGGTTGCCATGACACACAAACACATGAAGAAGGTGTCATTCTCAATAATTTCAATAACGTTCTTAATACAGGTAAGGTCAAACCCTTTGACCTGAACAAGTCAAAATTGTATAAAGCCATAACAACCACTTCGGGAGAAGAAAGGATGCCACCCTCACCGGCACAAAGACTTACGAGTGATGAGATTACCTTGATTTCCAAATGGATTCTTCAGGGAGCACAAGATCTGACCTGTAATGAAGTGGTAGGGACCTGTGACACGACATTGGTTTCGTATTCAACCTTTGTAGCGCCGGTACTAAAAACATATTGTGTTGGTTGTCATTCAGGAGCAAGCCCATCAGGAAATCTCACGCTTACTTCGCATGCAGCCGTCCAATCACTTGCCTTCAATGGCAGATTGATCGGTGCCATCACATGGGCATATGGATATAAGCCAATGCCTCAGGGAACAAACAAACTATCTGATTGTAAAATAAATAAGATAAAGGCCTGGGTCAATGATGGAGCACAGAATAATTAAAGGAATGATACTTGGGACGATGTTTTTGACGTCATGTTATTATGATGTTGAAGAGGTATTATATCCTCCAACAAATTGTCAGACGTCGAATATGAGTCTTCAAAATAACATTGAACCCATTTTGGATCGAAATTGCTATATCTGCCACAGCATTGTACAAGGCATCTACAATGGAAATGTAATCCTGGAAGGATATGACAATCTGAAAGTATATGTTGATAATGGTAAACTCCTGGGCTCGATAAAGCATGCATCAGGTTTTAAGCAGATGCCTCAAAATGCTCCGAAACTGGGTGATTGTGATATTGCTAAAACAGAGCAATGGATTCTGGATGGTGCACCCAATAATTAACATAGTTGTTTCACCACCACGTTGATTATAATTCAGTTCATCACACTACCAACATCGATCGTATGAGAAAAATAATTTTGTTTTTGTTGGTGCTTGGCATGATTGCCGCAGGTGTAGGATACTATATGTATAACAAGCCGGTGGCCAGTCTAGAAAACAAGAAACCGGATGTTGAGGTTGCTGCCTCGAAATTGATTTCGGATTATGAAGCGGATGAAAAAGCCGCCAATGAAATGTATCTCGGCAAAGTAGTTGAAGTGACAGGACAAGTAGCCGGTACTACTGTGGAAGAAGGAAAAACCAAAGTTCAACTCGAAACAGGAAACCCAATGTCCATGATTATATGTGAACTGGAGGACGGTGGTGAAGCCGGATCTGTAAAAGCAGGAGATGAAGTAAAGATAAAAGGGATGTGTAGTGGATACCTCAGTGATGTTATCCTCGTGCAAGCTTCCCTTGTCAAATAATACAAGAACACACCTTGAGAAGGCACCAATTTATTAACACTTTTAAAGCGTAAGAACATGAGAAGCATCGTCATCATTATACTCCTGCTGAGCACACAATTTGTCATCGGACAAAAGTATTTTTCGAAGACAGGAAAAATTTCCTTTCATTCGGATGCATCCATGGAAAAAATTGAAGCCACCAATTCTTCCGCAAGCACCGTGATCGACGTGGCTTCAGGATCTATTGAATGGGCCGTTTTGATCCAGGGATTTAAGTTTGAAAAGTCGCTGATGCAGGATCACTTCAATGAAAACTATATGGAGAGTGCGACCTATCCTAAAGCGAAATTCAAGGGAAAAATTGATAATCCGGCCAGTGTAAACTTCTCGAAAGACGGCGTCTATACTGTAACGGTCAGCGGACAACTGGAAATGCATGGAGTTACCAAACCGGTGACCACACAAGGAACCATTACCATTAAAGGTGGTGTGATTTCCGCTAAAAGCAAATTAACCGTACTGGTGGCGGATTATGGAATTGAAATTCCGAAACTGGTAGCTGATAATATTTCAAAATCGGTGGACATCAATATCATGGCAGATTATCAACTCATGAACGCGATACCATAAACAGAAATGGGCTGGCGTATTTCAGGACCTCTATTTGTCGCATCATATGCCGGTAGAGGTTCTTTTATTTCACTACCTTGACCATCGAACAGATACTATAGAAACAATACGATATGAACCGATTAAAATCAATAGCCCTCCTTCTTTTTCTTGGTTATGGCACGTTTGCCTTTGGCCAGGAAGAAGATTTACTTTCACTCCTTCCGGAAGAAGAAACTGTAAATTTTGTGACCTCCAGCTTTAAAGCCAACCGGGTGGTCAACCTGCACTCCCTTGAAAATACCGCAGGAGGAGAACTGGACATCAAGATTTCGCATCGATTCGGATTTATCAGTGGAGGCTTGTATGAGCTGTTTGGTTTGGATCAGGCATCTATTCGTATTGGCGGTGATTATGGTATCACGGATCAATTGATGGTCGGACTCGGGAGAAGCAGCTACGAAAAGACGTACGATGGATTTATAAAATATAAATTTCTGCGCCAAAGTACAGGCGCAAAAAAAATGCCGTTGACGATGGCCGCGTTATCTACTATGGCGATCAAGACACTTAAGCCTTCGGATCCTACACGAGAGAATTATTTCAGCAGCAACCTGTATTATACTTTTCAATTGATCATGGGCCGCAAATTTTCTGAAAGCTTCAGCCTCCAGCTTTCTCCGACTTTAGTGCATCGCAACCTGGTGGCGACGACTGAAGAGGAAAATGATGTCTTTGCTATAGGTGTTGCAGGAAGAATTAAATTGAGCAAACGCACTTCTCTCAACGCAGAATATATCTATGTATTACCTGGTCAATTAGCAGAACAATACCGGAATTCACTCAGTATCGGATTTGATATTGAAACCGGTGGACACGTCTTCCAGTTGCACTTTACCAATAGCACCTCTATGATAGAGAAGGGATTTGTTGCGGAAACCGTTGGAAACTGGGCAGATGGGGATATCCACTTTGGATTTAATATCTCGAGGACGTTCAGCGTCAACTGATGAGCTTATAGCATTATAATTGTTGACCGGTAAAGAACCGGATATGCGTATGGATTGACTATTTTTACAAAAAAAATAGCACCATGACATTAAAGCAATTGATCAAGCTTGAAAACAAGGCCACGGAAGTCTGGGTTATCAGCCCTACACTGCATTATGATACCGGCAATAAGGATTTTTCTGAGTTGGTGAGTGTCAATATGGGGGAGAGTACAAAGTATAAGTACATTGTTCCCGCCACTGCCCAGGTCGAAAAAAACATCCAGCTATACAAGAAAATGTATAATGTAACGGAGCGGGAGATCGCTAATAATTTTCTGATTCTTCCGCCTTCTGAATTCAATCCATTTCTGCAGGAGATAGCCATTTACAATGCTTCAACGGATTGTATGGCGTGTGCAGCACCTGCCACCGATGATAGTAATGAAGTGATTGTCTTTAAAAAGGAAACAGCCAAGGCCATGGCAAAGAGCTTTGTGGATCTCTGGAAGAAATACATGCGGGCGCATCCTTAAGTTGATTTAATCATTTCCATATCTTTCACCTTATGAAACTCTTCGACGCTTCCGTATACGTAAATCGCCGCAAAGCTTTGATGCAAAGCATGGGCAGTGGTCTATTCTTTTTTCCCGGATCGGTGGATCAGCCGATCAATTATAAGGCCAATACCTATCCGTTCCGACAGGATAGTACGTTCCTCTATTATTTTGGTTTTGCCCAATCAGGCCTTGCGGGGATCATAGATGCGGACTCCGGTAAATCTATTTTAGTAGGCAATGATGCAGACATAGAAGATGTGATCTGGATAGGACCTCAACCATCCATGAATGATCGTATCAAACGTATAGGTGCGGATGAGCATATGAAGGCTGAAGATTTACCCAAATGGCTTTCCGGTAAAAAAATTGAATATCTGCCTCCCTATCATACTGACCGACTTTTTTATTTGTCTTACATCCTTGGCAAGACAACGATGGAGATATCCGAAGGTCACTCCATGAAACTGGTGCATGCGGTCATCCAACAACGGACACACAAGGCGCCTGAAGAGATCGAACAAATGGAAGAAGCGCTATCTATTACCGCAGCTATCCATACCCAGGTCAGGAAATCAATTGCTCCGGGTAAATATGAATCGCAGATCAGGGGCATTGCTGAAGGTGTAGCCTTTGCGAATGGTGGGCGATTGGCCTATCAGGCCATTTGTACCATACAAGGACAAACGCTGCATAATGTTGATTACCACCGGATGCTCCGGGAGGGCAATATGTTGCTTGCTGATATTGGCGCTGAAAATGAAATGGGCTATGCAGGAGATATCACCAGGAGTTATCCCGTAAGTCCAAAATTTTCAAGCTTGCAAGCGGATATTTATGATTTAGTCCTTAAGGC
>JAGOIB010000172.1 GCA_017995875.1 Saprospiraceae bacterium | reverse complement strand
GTATTTTCCTTCTTTATCATTGTTGCAAAATTGAAATGAGTTGTGATTAAAAATTGGAACTCACATTTAATCTGAATCCGCTGAAGGCTGGTTCGAGCCGGCATATACCTCCTGAACAAACAATCCCTTCAACTTGCTTAACATACCTCAATGCATAGCGTGTTGATCCGGCTGAGTAAACAACGCCTGCTGTAGGGAAATGCAATTTTTCAGCTGTTCCTGTCCCATCCGGTTTTTCATTTGGCGCTACATTATACATATCAGACAACTCAAATACCCAATGTGGTGAAATCGAATATTCCGCCAATGCATAGAGCCAGCTACCATGATCTTGCTGTGTGTTCATATATTGAAATTCAACCCGGAGCGATTTCTTTTGTGTAATCTTCCATAAGTAATCAATATATGGCGTGACTGTTTTGACGATAGGGACACCTGGTTTTCCCTGGTATAGTTCCTGATCGTATCGTTGGAATTGTATACCACCAATCATGGTCCACTCTTTAGGTTTCTTCAACGTAAATTGAGTGAACACCTCATTGTAGATATCATGATTATCTACTGCTTCTGGCCTGATGATATGGGAAATGTTGACGAGGAAACTGAGATTTTTTGAAACCGCATAGCGTACATCCAGCGTGACAGCTTCTTCATCCAGGTCTTGTGTGGCAGGGCTATATCTTGCTGTCAGACGATACGTGTTGACACGTGACATTGGTGGAAGAAAATTGATAGCACCTTGATTAAGGGTGACAAACGGATCCGCGTCGAATGGGAAATTGCTGGTGCGTTTGTATTGTCCTGAAATCCCCAGACCACCACCTGCATACGAAAGCGATGTGTAAAATACATAGCCATTGGTCAGTACAAATTTTCCGGTCGACTCGACACCAGTCCACAAGGTACTTTTAGCATAGGTGTCATAAATCGTTTCTTCAGTTTTATAGGCCCCTTCTACGTACCATGAAAACCGGCCGGCTGAGAGTGTATTGTATGCTGAAAAAGCAAGTGTATTATAGGGTACAGAATCTATAAAATCTTCAGGTGTATATTGGCTCAACGTCCCTGCCAGTGATTCCATCTGATCATCTGACAAGGTTTTGTGTATAACGCCGAAGCCTGGTGCGATGGTGACTTTCCCTTCCTTGCCAAGCGATTTGAAACCATCGATATTGGCTCCGGTCAGTACAGATGTATACAGATCAAATAGATTTTTCTGTCGTCCGGCAATGCCTTTGATGGTCCAGTCAGGAGAAATCTCATAGGCAAGCCTTAGCCCGACCAGTGCATTATCAATGAGGAGCGGTCTTTCTTCGTAGGCCCTGAAGATGATTCCGCTTCCAAACTGGTCATATATATAACCACCTCGTATGGAGAGCTTTCCGACCTTCTTTCCGATATACCAGCTGCCAAAACCCTGGTCAGTGTAAGAACTTTGCGGATTGAGAAGTGCAGAATTGGCAAAAATGTCATAGCGGGCTCCAAATTCAAAACCTGCGATCTGGGCTCTGACGGAAAGCCAGGTCTCAATCCCGATCTGCTGATGTTCATATTGCGGTGTATTGGCAGCGCCAATGGTGGTGTCCCGGATGTAAAAATTACCATTGGACTCAAGACTCCCGGAGAGGCTAAACTCCTCCTGGGCGAGCAAATCAGCACAAAACCCGGTAAAAACCAATAAAATCAAGGTACGCAATGCCGTCATAGATGCTATTTTGATTAATGATTCGTTAAATGGATGTGAATCCGGGCTTGAATTGGATTCAAAAATAGATATTTGAGTGATTGTAAAATAATCTATTATTTTAGCTATCCCTCAAGTACAAAACAACTTAAAATTCGCTTACTTTGAAAAATACACTGATTTTACTTCTTTTTGCTTCTATCTTCTTTGGTTTTACTACAGACAACCCAACGAAGCAATTGCCAAATATTTCAATTGCAGACCTTCAAGGTAAACCTGTCAATATTCAGGAATATGCTAAAAAGAGCAAAATCACGGTTCTCAGTTTCTGGGCTACCTGGTGCGCCCCTTGCAAACGGGAGTTGGATGCCATCTCAGAATTATATCCAACCTGGCTGGAGGAATACAATACCCGCCTGGTAGCTATCACTATTGACAATGCCCGTGCTCTCACGCAAGTCAAACCTTTGATCGAAGAGAAAGGATGGGAGTTTGATGTATTGTCAGATGCCAAACAAGAATTACAGCAGGCACTCAATTTTCAGGCTATTCCACAAACGTTCGTAGTGGATGAAGCAGGTAATATCCTATATCAGCATGAAGGATACACACCAGGCGATGAATATGAGCTTGAAAAAATCATCAAAGAGCTAGCCGCGAAATAAGAATACATTTTCCTACCATAGCGAACGATTGCTTCGCGGTCTCCTTCAGAAAAATGTTTCTTTTCCAAATTAAAATAATGTATATTTGAACAGATTGGTTTGATGGCTGTCTTACAAAGCTATGGATCATTTATTGAAATAAAACAGTAGTTTATAGTTCCACTTTCTACTCACCCACACCGCAAAAAATTGAACTTTTTAGTTTGAGATACATGTATCTCATCAACTTTATTTTTAGTATATTTAGAAAAAATAGGATCAGCGATGAGTGAGCATGTTATCGATCTGCAAGAGGCACTACGTGAATACTTTGGATTCACACAGTTTAAGGATGAACAGGAAGCCATTATATCTACTGTCATGGAAGGCAGGGATTGTCTTGTCATTATGCCTACAGGTGGAGGCAAATCGCTTTGTTACCAATTGCCTGCATTAATGATGGAAGGCACAGCGATCATCATTTCTCCATTGATCGCCTTGATGAAAAACCAGGTGGATGCGATTCGTGGATATAGTGAAGGAGATGTGATTGCACACGTGCTCAATTCTTCACTGGGAAGGAAAGAAATCATACAGGTTAAAGAAGATATAGCCAGCGGCGCTACTAAATTGTTATATGTAGCTCCTGAAACATTAACCAAGGAAGAAAACCTTGAATTTTTCAGCAACACCAATATATCGTTTATTGCTGTTGATGAAGCGCATTGTATTTCAGAATGGGGCCATGATTTCCGTCCGGAATACCGTAATATCAGGTCGATGATTGAACGCATCGGTCATGAGATACCTGTGATCGCACTTACCGCTACAGCTACGCCTAAGGTACAGACAGATATTGTAAAGAGTCTTGAGATGAAGAATGAACGTAAGTTCATTTCAAGTTTCAATCGCCCCAACTTATATTATGAAGTAAGGCCAAAGCTCAATAAGGAACAAACCATCAAGGAGATCCTGCAGATCCTGAAAGGCAAAGGCGGACCATCCGCTATTATCTATGTTCAGGCGAGGAAAACGACAGAGGAGCTTGCCGAGATGTTAAACCTGAATGGAATTTCTGCGGCACCTTATCATGCTGGTATGGACAGCAAGTCCAGGGCGCATGTCCAGGATTCCTTCCTGAGTGAAGAAGTCAAAGTGATATGTGCCACTATTGCTTTTGGTATGGGCATCGACAAGCCGGATGTACGTGTGGTGATTCATTACGACATTCCAAAGAGTATCGAAAACTATTACCAGGAAACCGGTCGTGGTGGCCGTGATGGTCTGGAAGGATCATGTTATTCTTTCTATGCTCCAAAGGATATCTACAAACTCGAAAAATTCCTTCGTGACAAACCGGTTGCTGAACGTGAGATGGGTGGACAACTTCTGGAAGAGGTCGTTGCTTATGCAGAGACCAGTGGCTGCCGTCGCAAATTTTTATTGCATTATTTCGGTGAAGCATATGATGACAGCAATTGTGGAGGTTTCTGTGACAACTGTCGGTATCCGAAAGAAAAACATGAAGTAAAGAATGAGGTAAAGACCGCACTTGAAGTTGTGGTGAAACTCAAAGAAGGCTATTCGACCAAGGTGATTGTAGACTTCCTGATGGGCAAGTCAAGCAAGGAGATGAATGAATATGAGTTTAGCAAGTTGGACGGATATGCTTCCGGTATTGAAAAAGGTGAAGTTTTTTGGTACTCTATAGTACGCCAGGCATTGTT
>JAGOIB010000171.1 GCA_017995875.1 Saprospiraceae bacterium | reverse complement strand
TGGATCACACGTTCAATAACAATCTTATAAGACTTCTGCCAGTTGAAAGACTCAAGGTTATATTCCCAAAGGAGATGGGGGCGGATTTTAGGTTTTTGCTGCATATGTTTGATACCAAATATACGGGTTTTCAGGGTCTTTTTGAGTGGAGTCGATGGCACTTTGAAAGGAATGTTGAACTACAAAAGGAATTTTTCTGAAGGAGAGGTAGGATGTTAAGGCAAGCCCACAAAATTTAAAAAGGCCACCATTCGGTGACCTTGTCTTGTGGAAGTACATGGGTTCGAACCACGGACCCTCCCGCGCGCACTTGCTTTTCCATGAAAAGCTGCGTGGCGGGATGCTCTGAACCAGCTGATCTATGAGGTTTAAAATAAAAAAGGTCATCCGTTTTCACGAATGACCTGCAATTTGTGGGAGTACACGGGTTCGAACCGCGGACCCTCTGCTTGTAAGGCAGATGCTCTGAACCAGCTGAGCTATACTCCCTTTCTTAAAAGTGGAGTGCAAACATAACATCTTTCCCTTATCCAACCAAAATTTGGACATTTTTGTGATTTAATGGTTCATAATCAATTAGTTATATAGAAAATAAAGATGTTTTTAACCCAAAAAACAGCTCTATTGCTGTCATAGCCCGGGGCAGAATCATATGGAGTTTATGGATGTAAACCGGAGGTAGTAATTAGTCTAACGCATCGCTTTTAGATAATCTACGGGCATTCCAGAAATGCGAACAGATAGTGTTTATAAACCTGGCTTTATCGCTCCTCCTCAAAGAGAAGTGTACCCAATCAATGGGTATTGAAAACTAGGCATATTCCTTATTTTACCTCTCACATGAAGCATTATATTATTACGCTCTTGTTTCTGGCAGGAGCTTTACCGTTTGTTGGACAAGAAGTGGTGTTTCCATTCTTAGTTGATGATAAGTATGCTATTGCGAATCATAGAGGAGAATTGTTGACGGAGGCCATTTATGATGATGTTATGTTTGACAATAACAAGCCAATAATTGCAATAAAGAAGAATGGGTTATGGGGTTACCTTAATTATAAAGGCCAGACGATATTGGAGCCTGTTATACGTATAGACGTCAGACAAAACGTGATTGGATTTCAAGGCCCTTCTGCCAGCGCTGCTGGAAGTGTTTGGTCCAATAATTCAAGTGGCCGGTATCCTTTTGCAAAATCATATTTGTACTACGTTAAGAAATGGCCAAACACCTATTTCTTCAATCCATTTGTACTTGATGAGACCGCACAACCCTATCTGGAAGCCTCTACAATCAATTCCAATAGTAAGTCACGATCAAACAGCGGAAGTTATGACAGAATGGGTCTTTATAAAGTAGGTACCATTGATGCCAAAGTGAATTTTCTCGATTCCTCAGGCATCCCCATCTTTAAAGAACCTGTATTTGATGGTTTTCCTGTTTCATCTTCTGTGCTGGCCATTGAAAATGAAAACGGGAAATTTGCTTTGTTTGACAGAAAACAAAAAGCAATTACCCCTTTCTTATTTGACGAAGTAAAAACAGAAGATAGTGGAAATTTTATCCAGGCAAGAAAACGTGGTGAAGGTGGGTATTATGCTCTTTATTCAAGGTATGGTTATCTCATCATTGATTCCCTCTCAGAATATCCCTCAATGGATCATGGGATGGCTATTGTGCATCAAAAAGAGGAAAATAAAGTCATGTTGATCGATACGTCCGGAAAAGTATTGTTATCCTATATAAATGCTTCTTTGACGTTCAATCAAAAAAGGAGTGATCAGTTTTTCTATGGGAAAGGCGGACAATACGGATTAATCGATAGCCTCGGCAATTTCCTGATTCAACCTGTGTACTCTTCGTTAGCACAGCTTGACAATGATAACTATAGTTTTACTCAGTTCAATAGTGGGGGTGTGCTGGATTCAAATTACCACGAATTATGGCGCCTGGAAGGAGTGCATGTCACACAAACGCAGTCCAACAGATCGGATCTGTACAACATTTATAAACAAGGCGTATACAATGGCCATGCAACCGGCCTGGCAGATCAATCCGGAAAAGTCCTCTTCGAACCTCTTTATAAGTTTGCATCCTATTGGAACAAATGTGATTTGTTCTACACGCAAACCGATTCCACTATGGCATTTTACAATACTGATTTCGAAATGATCATTCCTCCCACTAAGCATTTCAAATCCATGGATTGCGAAAAGGGTAAAATCATATTTGGTGAAACCGAACCTATTGAATTTGATTTAAATGGTAATCCCTGGATTTATCCAAAAAGAGATGTCCGGATTCAAGGTGCAGATGGAAAAAAATTTTTGTCAGGGCCTGATAACAAACCGCTCACAAGCGTTTTGTATTCGACCTTGCAGGCGTATAAAAATGATTCAACAGGGCAACAGATTTTTTTAGGGCTGAAAAATGATAGCGATCCATTTTACGAAATAATAAATGAACAGGGCACTTTATTGGATCTGAAGGAATACGGAGTACCTGCAGACCATTTTATCCACCCCAGTGAATGTGGGTTAACTATAGTGGTCCATAAGAAGGCATTCACAGATAGGGCAGGACGCGTAAAAAAAGGTGTCATTGATTTTAATGGACAATGGGTTATACCGCCTGATGATCAGCAGATCTTCATTATCCAGAATGAGTTGATTTATGTGTCAAATCCGATAAAGGAAAGTATCACCACCTATGATCGGTATGGAAAAAAAGTATCAACGAAGCCATATATTTTTGAAAAGCGGAGTGGGAATGTTCAACCTCCCTGGCTTGTAGAAGTAACCTATGGCAAAAATGAAACTGAATATCTGGATTTTCTAAAGGAATTGTGGAGTTTTTGGCGAATTGCATCAGTCAATGATCCAAAAACACCTTATTCAGTAAATTTTCCTGAAATGGTATATGGGTTCATTGATTTACATGGTAAGGAAGTAGTCCCAATGAAGTACACCAAAGTTTCCAGCTTTCGGTATGGATATGTTTGTGTTGTGGGCAAGGATACAGATGAGAAGGCATATTCAGCCATCCTTGATTTAAATGGAAGGGAAATGTGTAAAACGAACTATGATGAGATTAGCTTTTTTAATAAGGATAGCACATCATTCAAGGTTGCACTAAATGGAAAATATGGGATTATTGACCTCAATGGTTTGACAAAACTGGAGGCTTCCTTTCAGGCAATCGAAAGGGTTCCTGATGTAAATGATTTATGGATAGCTCATGATGATCAGGCCTCTTATTTGATTGGAAAAGATTTTAAGCCCGTAAAAATTGGACCACCAGGTATTGGTGTCGTAAATGAACTTCCCGGCGATTATTATTACGTTCAAATCAACAATAGTTCTCCATTTCAACAAGAACCATTAAAAGTTATTTTCTTCGATCACTCGGGGAAAAGGCTCAGCCAGTATGAAAATGTCAATGTTTTGAAAAATAGTTATGGTAAATATATTATTCCGGATGGATATGCCCTATTGGTTGAAAAGGACTCACAGCTGCCGTTTATCTTTAATTTCATTGACGGAAAAGCGTTTCGAAAATAATCAGTAGGGGAGCCCCTCAGTTCGAACTCATGTATTTCAAAAGACAAGGCCATTCGGAAAGAATGGAAGTCCCCATTGTCGCAAGAAAAATTGGATCGCCAATCGTAATGGTGTAAGTCCCCTGGTTGCTGAGCTGTAGAACAAGGATGAGTTCAAGCAGGTCGAAGCATAGGGGATGGTTGCTGAGCTGCGCCGTGCTGAGCGGAGTCGAAGTATAGCACGAGGTTGAGCATCAGCTGGTCGAAGTATAGGGGCAAAAGAGCGAAAAGTGATATAACGAGGTCATCCGGCAAAAATGAATCGCCATTTTTATTTACTCTTCAGCCTTCTAACCAGTTTTAAAAATCACTCAGCGGAACCAACCCCACCTGCTTGCGATACTCATCCACCATATCTTCATCTTCAAAAGGATATAGCCCTGATAGCTTACCATTTTCATCAGTGACCCACTTCTCACCCATTTTCCATTGCGTTCCATATCGCTGATGTCCATTCCGCACTATATTGATCTTGTCATAGAGCAT
>JAGOIB010000170.1 GCA_017995875.1 Saprospiraceae bacterium | reverse complement strand
TCTTTCGAGACAACATAATACTGCATATGAGGTGTCACCCGTTTTTTCAGTTTGATACCAAAGTGTTCATATTTCTTCATCCATTCCTGTATATCGACACCCTCCTTGAGCTGCACGATAACATCCGTTGGCTCAGGCATGGTAGGCTGATATGGTCTCAATGCGGATGGCGTCCATCTCGCTTCGGTTACAAGGTGGTTTACTTTCTGAAATACACCATCGACCTGGTCTGAAATCCTTCCCTGTACGGACATCCACCGCAATCCATCCTTATGCTTATACACAATACTTGCTGTAGGGAGATCAGCGATTTCAGGCTGGTCGCTGAGATCTTCATTCCACCACGACTCAGGTTCGATATCCGTCAATATCTGATGTATGGCTTCCTGGTCCAATGGTGCATGATACCAACCAGGTTCCAATAAGTTGTGTTTGACTTCAATCAACCCGGTATGATCCGTGAGAAGATAAAAGACGTACACCGGACACTCACCGAAACATGGGCCGCGTTCATATTTGATCACCCAAGGCGACCACTGGGTCGTATTATCTTGTACAGTGGATGTGCCTTTTGACAGATGACAGGAGGAAATAACCACCAGGTAAATAGCAAATATATAATGTGGATACTTCATACAAAGAGCTTTAAATGACATATACTGTTAAAATCGTGAGACGTGAATCGTGAGTTGTGAGTTGTGAATTGTGAGTAGAATAATTAATTTACACTCTTGTCTATTTTCAATCATAATTCGCCACTCTTCACTCGAAACTCAACACTCGAAACTCGAAACTAATACACAGCAATTTTCCTGGTATGAAACTTCAGACTATCTGAAATCTTTACAATGTAAATGCCTGTGCTTACTCTATTCAAATCAAGCAAATAACTGAGCTGATCATTCCAAACATCGCTTAGCACTAATTTCCCATCGGTAGCGAAGACCTCAACATCCTTTCTGCCTGCCCACTCATCGTTTCCGTAGATGACATACTTGTTGGATGATGCATCATGTGACCATTGAAGGTCGTCAAACCAAAGATCAAAAGATGACGCTTCAGAAGTGCATGATCCTTCCACCGCTAAGGCCGGATAATATTCATCTACCGCAGCTTGCATCCGAACAGCCTGATCGTGTGTGAATGCAGCAAGACAACGATCATCTGTCAGATCCATAAAATTCTGATACATATTGCTTACATCACAGGAGATCTCTTCCCCTGAAGGACATCCATAATAAGGACCGGATGCATTTGGCGTATCATCTATGTCATCACTATCATCGCATCGATACTCTACACCACTGCCCCAAATATGCCGAAGACCGAAAAAATGTCCCATTTCGTGGGTTAACGTATGGCCTCTGCCAAAGTAACCTGATTGGCCTGCATCTCCAATGGATCCAAAATGTTCGATGTCCATGATCAGTCCGATCTCTTCCGGATACTGAGCCATTCCCGGAAATGATGCAGAACCCAGGATGCTACCATAATCTCCTACCCATATATTGATATACCTCGAAGGATCCCATCCTGACTTGCCACCTAACTGATCGTAATGAATGGCTATTCTGCCTCCTGGTCCTGTTTGTGTAGCGATATTGTTTACATCCGTATGTGTGAATGTAATGCCACTGGTTGGTTGGCCATCTGGATCAATGGTCGCAAGACAAAATTTCATTCCCGCATCCGCGACCAGAGATGAAAATGCAGATAAGAGTTTATCTATGTTTTTCCCTTTTCCTGCAAAATCTTCGTTGAGTACATCCAGTTGATTCAATGCCTGTGCAAGAGAGACAGGTTGATAAGGATCGATGGCTACTACATGTATGACTACCGGAAAATATTTATTCGTCCTGTTTTCAATGTGACCACTAGCTTCTCTGCTACGGATGCGTTCTAGAAACTGTTGGTAAAGTGAATTTTGATCTGAAAAGTTAAATCTTCGGTCGACATCACACCAATTGTCCTGAGCTGGGCACAACTGCTGCAGCAAAAAAAGTATGGACATTAGAAGCAGACGCATGGATAGATAGTTGATCCAAATTTACGGTAAAATGACCGGAGCATCAGAAACCACCAGTGGAGTCATATGCACTCTTCTTGTAAGGAACCTTGAGGAAATCAAATGTTCCAGGCTTAACACTGATATTGAAGGCATAGGTTCCGCGGGTAGGCTGCCAGTTGAAGGACATTTGCCAGCAATGCAGGTCTCTTGAAATCCCGATATCCGGGTATGTCAGTTGCTTTGAAATGAAATCATACCCAATGTTTCCAAAAAAGAGGGTCCAGTTGGGCGTGACCTGCATACTCCCGATCATATTGATGGAATTGGTGGTGACCCTCGTTTCATCCCGCCCCGGCATACCCATTTGCACTACACCAAATTCATGGCTGATGGAAAAACGCCCCAGCAGGTCCTCAAAACGATCTGCAGTAGGAACGACTCGGTTTGAACTTTCAGATGGTCCTGATTGGGCTGGAGAGGTACTGGCCTTTGTGTCTCCGGTAATCCATTTCATGATATCATCAAACGTAACACGGGTTGAAAAGCGAAGTCGGAGGTTATCGAAACGCAGTAGTTTATTATCTGAATCCAAATAGAACGTATCACTCAATCGTCCATCCTCCCGAAGCGCATAGAATGAATAGGATGCCCCTACTGATACTGTGGTAATCCCTTTAAACAACCTTGTATTACCACTGATATTGACAGGGCTGAATTTATTGACCTTGGCAGCCATATTGTAACTACCGCCGACACTGATATTGTCAAACAGTTTTAGTTTTTTCTCCGTACTGTCTTTGGCACTGAAATATTTTGCTTCAAAAAGATTGGTAAAGGAATAGTTGAGATTGGCTTGCTCTATGTCTGTAGGACGCAGACTATACAACAGATTATCAAACCGGCTGTACTGTTTTGTTGAATCCGGATATTGTTCACTGAATTGTGAATGCAGGTAATAATTATCCGGCGATTTCCCCGCATAGGAAAAACCAATATTTGGTTTTATGACATGTCGGATGCCCCGAAGCCATCCCTTTTTAAACTGAAGCGTACCGAATAGTTGTGTATTCATACTGATACTGGCGGACAAAGCCCGGAAAGGAACAAATCCATCTTTAAGATTTCTATCCACGACTCCATAACTGACTGTATCAGGGACAACTACATAACCAGTACTATCCGGAAAATAGATGGTATCATTTTTTACAAAGGTGGTGTCATTCGGATCAAACCGGTACACGGCATCCCTGGTTTTAAATAACCAGGTCTCCCCGTAATCAACGGATGGTGTTACATTAAAATATTTAAGCACGTTAAAATTCAACGATGCATTTGCTTTGTGCTGAACACCATATTGCGCCGTCTGCCATGTGATCGGGTCAAACAAGGTGGTATCTGTGGCGAGCAATTGTGCCCTACCCGAGCCTGCATACTGAACAGCTATTTTTTCATACCACTGCTCAGGGCCGGGCTTACGTTCATTTTTAAACGGATAAATCCTGTTTAACCTGAAATTCAGTTCCGGTGCATTGATGGTCACCTGATGTGACCTTGTATTCTGGCTATGATTTAAGGCTGCTGTCAGTGAATAAGGCTTGCCGGGAAAAATGCGGCTGTAATTGAAGTTGGATGAATATGTATTCGTCAACGCGCTCTGCGCATCATTGTAGTTGAGCGATTCAAAGTCATTGCTTTGGATGTTGATACTGCCACCGATCGTTTGATATGGATTAGATTTCGGATCCTGGTTGTGTGTCATCCGGATGGAAAAAGATTTTTCAATATTATTCCTGTAATCGTTTGGTTGTTCAGTGATACGATAGGAATAACGCACAGCAAAATTTCCCCTGTATTTATATTTCTGCGCATAGTTGGCATTGACACCTACGCCCCAGGTACCATTGAAATAAATGTCGGCCAGCAATTTGACATCCGCAAAGTCTTTGACCGGAAAATAATAGCCAATGTCGCGGATACCAAAACCTAATTGTGGAGAGCGCTCATAATCTCTTGGCAGAATAACCCCTGCTGTGCGTGTTTCCGATACCGGGTAAAATCCAAATGGTAAAACGATGGGTGT
>JAGOIB010000169.1:1470-4100 GCA_017995875.1 Saprospiraceae bacterium | reverse complement strand
TAAACCGCCACCCTCATCCTTCGCTCTGCAACAGCAGGCACAAAATTCGGAAGGGCTTGAAAGGAATAGCCCTGGCGTGTAAAATGTTCCAGCACCTGTGGTAAGGCGTGTCGAAGATTTGATTCTGCTTTTAGGCTGTCATGGAACACGACGATAGATCCGGGGCCAGCATGTTGTATCACATTCTGTGCGCAGTCTTCTGGACTTATGTCATGATCGAAATCACCACTGAGCACATCCCACATGATGATGCGGTAATGGCGCTGTAGGAATTGAACCTGGCTGGGTTTCAATTTTCCGTAGGGTGGACGAAACAGGTTGGATTGCACCTTGCGGGCGCAATGACGTATGTTGTTGAAATAGGAAATATTTTCGGTAGACCAACCGGAAAGGTGGTTATGGGTGTGATTTCCGACGGTGTGGCCTTCGTCCATGACTTTCTGAAAGATATCCGGATGTTTTCTGACATTGTCACCTACACAGAAGAAGGTGGCCTTGGCATCATAACTTTTCAGCATGCTCAAAACCCAGGGGGTTACTTCCGGGATAGGACCATCATCGAAGGTGAGGAAAATCTCCTTGTGGTTATCAGACATTTTCCAGATGAATCCTGGTAACAAAGCCTGAACATAATGGGGCGTGTGTACTAAATACATGGTTTGCTTAGAGAAGTAGACAGGTTCATGGATTGGCTATCTTTGCCGGAATGTCGTTTATATGACAGAACTAAATAAAGCCTAAACGTATATTGTTCACCTTACGCTGCATTTTTCATTGAAAATCAAGGTATTTAACACAAAAAGCCCCCTTTTTTCAAAACTGACTGCGAAAATAAGATATTATCATGACCAGATTAAGGTTTGCCCCTAGCCCGACAGGGGCTCTGCATATTGGCGGAATAAGAACTGCTCTTTATAATTACCTCCTGGCCCGGCAAAACGGCGGGAAATTTATCCTTCGGATCGAGGATACCGACCAAACCAGGTATGTGCCTGGTGCCGAAGAATATATCATCCGTTCACTCAACTGGCTTGGACTGACACCCGATGAAGGCCCGATCCAGGGAGGCCCTTTTGCACCTTACAAGCAATCTGAAAGAATGTCCGTCTACCGCGATTATGCCATGAAGCTGGTTGAGGACGGAGAAGCCTATTACGCCTGGGATTCTCCCGAAGATCTGGAAAAAATGCGCCAACGTATGACCGACAAGGGCGTTCCGACCCCGAAATACGATGCCTCGGTCAGAGGAGAAATGAAAAACAGCCTTAATATGACCTCTGAGGAGCTGGTTGAACAACTCGAACAAGAGGTCCCCTATACTATCCGCCTCAAAGTTGATCCCGGCCAGTCCATCGTCATCCACGATAAAATACGGGGTGAGGTGATTTTCGATAGCGCCGAGCTTGATGACAAGGTACTTCTCAAGGCTGATGGCTATCCGACGTATCACCTCGCCAATGTTGTTGACGATCACCTCATGGAGATCACCGATGTGATCCGCGGCGAAGAATGGCTGCCTAGTACTGCACACCACGTCTTGCTTTATCGTGCGTTTGGATGGCAGGGTACCATGCCTACGTTTTCTCATTTGCCTTTGATCCTTAAACCTGATGGGCATGGAAAGCTAAGTAAGCGAGATGGGCAAAAATTTGGATTTCCAGTTTTTCCATTAGCCTGGCCATCCTCCAATCCTGAAGAGTCGATCGAAGGTTTTGACAGCTATGGTTTCGAACCGGCAGCTGTCATCAATTTTCTTGCTTTCCTCGGATGGAATCCTGGTACAGAGCAAGAGATTTTTTCATTGCACGAACTCATTGACGTATTTGATCCCGAAAGGATCCATAAAGGCGGTGCACGCTTTGATTATGATAAAGCCCTTTGGTTTAACCAGCAATATGTACAGCAAATGAGTTTCGCTGATGCCAAAGAAAGATTGACGCAGTATGCCGCTGAAGAAAATTACAATCTGCAGATGGCGGATCTTGAAGCCGTCTTCAACTTGTTGAAAGCCCGTGTACATCGCTTGATAGAAATCATACCGCAGGGATATTATTTTTTCACTGATGCACTGGTGTATGATGAAACAGAGATTGGCAAAAAATGGACACCTGAAATCGGACCACTACTGGATAAAATTGCAGAAGTAGTCCATTCGGTCGAACCGTTCAATCATGAAACCGCTGGTGCTGCAGCCAAAGAAATTATTCAAGGCAGTGGCATAAAAATGGGGGTTGTCATGCCTCTACTTCGTGCTGCATTGACTGGAACCACTCAGGGCCCTGATGTGTTTGCTATTGCAGAGGTATTGGGGAGAGAAAAGTCGGTGAGCAGGATGAAGCTGATGGCGGGGTTTGCCCCTAAATCCCCTAAAGGGGACTTACATTAAGTTTTTATAAAATGCATATACTCGTTTGAATCCTTGAAAGTGCAAGTCCCCTTTAGGGGATTTAGGGGTAAAACGCAAGGCAATAATTATTCGCTATGCCACGTAAAAAGAAAAAACCCGAATCACATCCAGATAAAGCATCCTTCCATGAAGGACTTGAGGGCTTTGATATCAAAGTAAATTCCTTCGGACAGATGGAGACATCTTTTGAGATCGACAAGCTCAATGATTTTCTCAATAAGCA
>JAGOIB010000169.1:0-1370 GCA_017995875.1 Saprospiraceae bacterium | reverse complement strand
GTGATTTCTCCTGCCTGCACTTTACGCTGGAGTTCCTGGTATTTGAGCTGGAAGTCCTGCATCATCTTTTCACCTTTAGCCTGGAGTTGTTTTCCAAGGGTTTCAAGATTTGATTCGGCTTCTTTCACTTCAGGCATAGCCTCAAGGATACTGCCCGAGTTGACAATCCCAAATTTCTGAGCCTGGGCCGACATGTTCAGTACCAGACCAAACACCATCATAAGTGCATATTTCAATATTGATTTCATTTTCGTGTTTACTATTGTTTTATAAAAAAGGCCTGCAAAAGTAAGGATTTGCTCCTTATTTGTTCACTACGCGGATAATATCATCCGTCTTGTCAAATTCGGCATTGGAAAAGATGAGCCCCGAACTACCGCCTTTGTCAAAGATGAAGTCAAATCCACGGTCTTCTGCATAGGTTTTGATAGCCGCATAGACGCGCTCCTGAATAGGTTGGACAAGGTCCTGCCTCTTCCTGAATAGGGCACCCTCAGGTCCGAATTTTTCTTTCTGCAGATCCCTCACACCCTTTTCTCTTTCCATGATTTCCTCCTCTTTTTTCTTACGGGCATCTTCAGTCAGAAGCACCTGCTCAGCCTGGTACTTATTGTACATAGCCTTGATCTGGTCATATTCCAGGGCAATCTCTTGTCTCCACTGAGCAGCTATGTTATCCAGCTCTGTCTGTGCATTCCTGTAATCGGGCATTTCTTCCAGCACCCTGGTGATATCCACGATGGCGACACGCTGGGCACGAAGAGTAGTCATGGTTCCCAGCGTCAATAGCAGGAACAAAAAGGTGATTTTATTCATGGTTTAGCATTGTTTGATTGAACGAATCCTATAGAGACGCCAAAAATACTTCAATTATTGGCTCTCCTTCGAGGAATAAGACGACAAGTATCGCTGAAAAGTTTCATAGCATAACGACATACTCATCGTCATAGTACATAGTAAATCGTTCAGAATTAATTACTAATATATTTTTTATTGGCTAATACAGGGCTTTCTTTAACCTTCATTTAACTTGTTGATAAACCAAATTAACATAGCCCACATGGTATGATTAAATTTGACGCCATGGATCATTACGTTTACGACGGCACCCAGTTGCGGGTTGAAGACATTATTACCATCACCTCCGGAAAGCTGGCATTGTCAGAAAGTGTTTGGGACAGGATCGCCCGAAATCGAAGTGCACTTGAAAAACTGCTCCAGAAACCCGGAGGACAATACTATGGTATCAATACAGGCTTTGGTTCTCTTTATTCAATGACCATTCCTCCGGAGGGTATTGGACAGCTTCAGACCAACCTGATCAGGTCACATGCCTGCGGTGTTGGACCTGCTGTTCCACAAGCTATTGT
>JAGOIB010000040.1 GCA_017995875.1 Saprospiraceae bacterium | reverse complement strand
ATCGGTGTATTAAATACACGGTCGTCTCCAAATTTTTGGGCGAGTGTTGCGGCTTCCCTGAACACGCCACCTAAGCGGCTGCCAACATCCTGGCCATAAAGCAAGCACTCCGGATGTTTGTGCATCAGCTCTTCGATTGCTATCAAGGCACTGTCCACCATCACTTTTACTTCAGCACCTTCAGGTTGTCTTGTCCCAACTTCGGTTGTAATTGGAGTAGGTGCAAAAGCATGGGTATATAAATCTGCAGGTGCCGGATTGGCAGCTGAGCGTGCCTTAGCAAAATCAACTGCAACATTTTCAATGGACGTATCTTCAAATCGCTTTAATTCCAAAGCAGACCATCCCTCCGTCAGCATCAACTTCCGAAGTTTGGGAAATGGATCCTGTTGTTTGTCCTCTTCCAGGTCATCCCTGTACCATTCCATCCGTACTCCAGATGTATGATGATTGAGAAGCGGCACCTTTGCATGAACAAGAAATGGCCTTCGTTCTTTGCGTATCAGGTCAATCACTTCGCGGATTGTATCATAACAAAGTTTGAAATCTGTGCCATCAATACTCCTGGTCTCAATACCTTTAAAACCCTTGGCATATTCTGCAGCATTCATCGCACGCGTTTCTTTTGCATTCGCAGAGATATCCCAATCGTTGTCCTGCACCAGATAAAGGATAGGGAGTTGCTTTAGAGCTGCCATCTGAAAAGCCTCTGCAACTTCACCTTCGGTAACTGAAGCATCCCCAAAAGAACAGACCACAACAGGTGGTTGCTTCCACTTTCCAATTTTTCGATGCTCCTGATAGGCAATCCCCATTGCCACACCCGTTGTTGGTATAGCTTGCATGCCCGTTGCAGATGATTGATGCGGAATCTTTGGCTTGTCATCATCCTTCAACGCAGGATGACAATAATAAGCTCTGCCTCCGGAAAAGGGATCATCCTTTTTTGCCATTAACTGGAGCATCAGATCATAAGGGCGTAAACCAATAGAAAGTAAAATCGAATCATCCCGGTAATAGGCAGATAACCAATCATCAGGTGTCAGTTGCATTCCCAATGCGATCTGTACAGCTTCATGGCCTCTTGATGTAGCATGAACATATTTAGCCACTTCCTTAAAGTTGGCTTCGTAAAGATCAGTCATGGCTTTGGCTGTACTCATTAAACGGAAGGCTCTTTCCAGTATACTTTTCCAGGAATTTGCATCACTTGCACCAGGCTTTTGTTTACCTGCAGGGATCGAAGTTATCTTGTTCTTTTCTTTTGCCATGATCAGTGTCAAAGATAGATATTGAATCAATGATCATGGTTTTTAGGGCTAATACATAGTTTCAGAACCATTGGGTTTATATTTAAACCTTAAAACATAGAACAATGGACGATTTTACCGGCCTGATCACGAAAGTGCAACGTTACCAGGGAGCCCTGGCGAATACCAAAAGCTACAGGGAGCGATGGGGTGCAACGCTTAAGGCGCAGATTATCAGTGATTTGGAAAACATGTTGAAGATTACCGGCCTCCAGGGAGCTATAGAAGCTTCGGATAAGATCAAACACCTTGAATATATTATCCTTTCCTTGGGAACAGAGGAAAGTGGGATAGCCGAAATCGTCAATGATAAATTGACCAAACCACTTATCAAAACCAACGGCACCCTTGTCTATCAGCAGCTATATAATGGGAAAATCCAGGTAATGATTGGGTATCCATTTATCGAGGGATTTGGTGAGCCGCGACCTCCAAAACTTATTTCTATTTATCGTCCTGAAGAAATCAAAACGCCTTTTATTTTAAGGCATATGGAAGAATTTATAAAGGAAATTACGCAATGGGAAGATTTTGATGATGATGATCACATTGCATCTAAAATAGGTTACCAGGTTCAGGGGCTACAACCTACGAAGCCTCCAACTGGTGAAGAATAATTTTTCTTAACCAATTGCCGGATCAGGAGAAAACAGATCGCCAGGGTAGCTTGATGATATGATTTTCTTTTTGGAGGAATCCCGGATTGAAAAATAATAATCCAAAATGATAACAATCCACACTTTGCTTTACTTCAGGTAAGGCTTTCAATGTTGTCCAACCATCATGCATATCCTGCGACCAGTATATGTCATCTACAATGATGATGGTATTTGGGGTAAAGGATTTTTTTAGCCCTTGATAATACGTCAATAATGCACTTGATAGGTGATTACCATCCAGAAACACCATGTCAATTGAAGTTAGCATTCCAGGTTCTGATAAAAAATAATCTTCAAATGTTGAATGAATGATCTGAATGTTTTCCAGGCCAAGCTCTTTAAACATTTTTTTAGCCCTCAAGGCCAATGCAGAATCCCCTTCAATAGTCACAACTTTTGCGTCCGCATTGGTTGTCGCCAGGTAAGCTCCGGAAATTCCAAGGGATGATCCAAACTCAAGGATTTGCTTTGCTTGCGAAAACTTAGCCAACCTCGCCATAAACCTGCATTGAAAAGGGCTGCTTAAAGCATGCCGGGCAATGGATGCAATTTTTTGTTGCTTGCCTGAAGACAAGTGCATGGATCCGGCACCATAATCGACTCTATCAATAGTTTCCTTTGAATCTATAAATTGCCTGCGTTTAGTTTCGATATCCACATACCCGGCAGGATCATTTTTATCATCACAACAGTTTATAAAGAGGCTAAACAAGAAGGGGGAATGAAATGAATCCCATCTTTTGGCCTTTAGACGATGCTTCAGATATTGGTATGTCGTCCCGATCAGGTTCATGACCGGCAAAGTAATTATTAGTTTTCAGTTCGGAAATTCTCCTGATCTATGGAAATTTAAGGAAGGGGAAAATGAGGTTGTGCTAACCTGGGACAATTCTGGTCTGCAAGTAAGGCAAATGGATTCAGAATGTTATTTTTGTCCAATATGTCCTTTAATATGTTGTCTATGAGAATGTCATCCTTATTTTCTGCTTTCTTCCTGCTATTCCTTTGCCAGATAGACGCCCAGGTGGGGTTTCTCAATCGAAATGACCTACTCCAGGAAAAGGACCTTCATAGTGCAGTACCCGTGGGCATAGCGGATATGAATGGGGATGGTTTGGAAGACATCATTTCCCTCAATATTGGCTCCACCCTGTTTATCCAATATCAGACTCCCGATCCTGAGCGGCCTTTTGTTCGCTATGAGGTTCCCGTTTCTGTAGACAATATGGAACAGAATGATTTGTCCATTGCTGATTTTAACAATGATGGGGCTAATGATATTATTATCGTCGGTTCATATGACAGAGTGAAAGTACTTTATAGTATACCTAATACCTACGCTTTCAACCTGACATACATTGTGGTGAATCCTTTCTTTTCACAGGGAGCCTCTACAGGTGATTTTAATCATGATGGATGGGTGGATGCTGTGATCCTTAATGATAATGGAGCCAATTACACCTTGCTGAATGATGGCACCGGGACGCTTGTTGAACAAGACCTTTTTGATTTTGTCACTGTTCCTGCTTCCGATAATTCCGGCAATTACGGATCAGTTTATACCGACTTTGACATGGATGGCGATCTTGATTTTTACATCGCCAAATGCCGTCAGGGGGTCAACAATCCTGCTGATCCACGACGCATCGATGTCCTGTTTGTCAATGACGGACAGGGCAATTACACTGAGGATGCTGCCCGATACGGACTGGCAGATGGACATCAAACCTGGACAGCTGATTTTGGAGATATAGATAATGATGGCGACATGGATCTTTTCAAGACCCAGCATGACGTCATCAGCGAACTCTTTGAAAACATTAATAATGACACGTTCATCAACATCACTCCACAGACGGGTTTGAATATTGGAGGGGTTCCTCTGCAAGGAATGATCAGGGATTTAGACAATGATGGATTCCAGGATATTTTAGTCAGTGGAGATCGTGTTGATTTTTGGCGTAACAATGGGGATAAGACGTTTACCAAACAAGATCCTTTCACCAGTGTGGTTTTCGGAACCTTCGCCCTTGGGGACCTTAATAATGATGGTTTTACAGATGTGTATGCCTCACGTGTCATACCATTTAACAATCCTGATTTATTAAGGGAGGATATCCTTTATCTCAATGCAACAAACGGCAATCACTTCCTATCGATCAATCTTACTGATGAGCCAAATAATCCTTCTGCTATTGGTGCCATGGCGCTTTTATATGGGCCCTGGGGGATCCAGGTAAGGGAAGTAAGAGGTGGTGAACAGTATGGTATTTCTAACGGCCATAATATCATTTTTGGACTTGGCGATCAAACCACGTATGACAGCCTTGTCATTCGGTGGAGCGATGGAATGAGGGAGTCTTTTGAAAATGTCGCAATCGATAAAACATCCTCCCTTCGTCGTGGGGGATGTCATAGAGTTGACCTGGAGATGTTTCCAAAGTTGACCATACTGTGTAATAATGACTCTCTTGTATTGAATGTTGATGATGCGTTAGCCGATAAATTATGGAGCAATGGCAGTACTGCTGATTCTATTATTGTCAAAGAACCAGGTTTGTATTATGTTACCCTGAAGTATATTGATGAATGTCCTTCTCGAACAGTGCCAATAGAAGTGACCAGTGACCCTGATACTATTCAACCTATAATCTATTACACCGGTAATCCACAGCTCTGCCATGGTGAAAATGCACTGCTCGCTTTACCTTCTGGTGCTTCATACCTCTGGTCCACAGGTGATACAACACAAATAATCCAGGTTTCTCAGACAGGTGAATACTTTGCTTCCGTAGAAGGATATTGTAAGCCACAGCAATCTGATACCATTCATCTAGAATTTTTCACTCCCGAGCTTCCTGTTACGACACAGGATACTTTTTTGCCGGGAGAATCTGCCATCCTGACGGCAACCGGAGACAATATCGAATGGTATGCAGATCCTCTTGGTACGTTTTTCTTGGGCAATGGTAATAGTTATCAATTGGATAATCTGACAGATACGGTTACGATCTATGCCCAAAATTCTACATCCATAGATGGACTGGATTTTCAACTTGGACCCGTCACACAAGCAGGCGTGAATAAATACAATGCTGCTTTTGTCAATGGTGGCCTTTTATTTGAAGTATATGAACCCATTATACTGCACCAGATCACTGTGTACACAGATTCTATAGGACCAAGGATCATTGATATCAATGATGGATCATCTTTCTTCTATGAGCATCAACAGGACATAGGAGTCGGTGAAACTAAAATAGATCTGGAGATAGAACTGCCCATTGGTTCATATACCATTACTACTAACACAGATTTAAATAATCAGGTTTTTGGACAGAACAGTCCTTATCTGTGGAGATCATCTGAAGGGATTCTGTACCCATTTGAGATGCCTGGTATTATGTCTATCACCAATTCTACATTTGGCAGTGACTTTTTCTATTATTTCTACGATTGGAAAGTGTCAACCCTTGATAAATTCTGTTATTCTGACTTTGTGCCTGCCACGGCTGTATTAGATCTTGGCTCAGCAACCAATGAATCCGCATTCAATGATCACAGTATTCTGCTTGCACCCAATCCTACTGATGGGTTAACCACATTGACTGTCAAAACTTCAGGGGCATTGGAGATAATCCTGACAAGTATGCAGGGTGCTGTGCTGTTGCAGAAAACAAATTTTTCAGAAGAGAATAGTGATACCCTTCTTGATTTGACTTCCTATCCTTCTGGAATTTACTTTGTTAAAATAATACAACAGGGGAGAGCGTATTCACGTAAAATAATCAGGCTATAATACCACGAAGGGTTTAACACACACCAGCCTGGTTGAATCGTAAAGGATGAAAAAATAGACTCCGGTTTTAATCGTAGGATCTAATGCTATGCTTTCGGTGAGGAAGCCCTTCTGAAGAGTTTTCCCATATGGTGTTACAATGTCATAAAGTAATCCTTTTGATACCAGCGTTTGATCATTGAGATTGATTTGTAAGGTTGTTCCGTCCAACGGATTTGGAAATAATTCAATGGTAGTAATGGACGCAATAGGGAGAATGGCTAATGGAGAAAGATCGATACTGTCAATGTGGCGTTGATCAACAATCTCTTCAAATATTTTATAATCCTCGTACATCGATTTAAACTGAGCAACCTGCGGTATCGAATCGTGGTCGAATAGGTCGCTCATCCATCTCGAAGGCAATGTTTGGTAATGCAAGGAGACATCAAGATTAGCAACGCCCTTATTTCCATTTAATGGAATCCTGTACTCAATGATGTCGAGTCCAAGCGCACTTCCTGTGGAATATTCCGGATCCAGATTTGCATCACCCCAGACGGCTACAGTATCATAAGCTGCGTGGTCCGTCCGGAATCCAAGTGGCAAAAGCCTGTTATCCTTTAGAGGTTCAAATGCAGCGTTGAGGCGGGTAGTGAGTTGCCCATTCATATCACCCATCACCATTTCATATATCTGCACCTCATCTGTTGATTTTGAAACCTGATGATGTGGTTCATAGGGGAAGTTTCTTCCACTGATATTGCCTTGAGCATTCAATAAACCATTTGAATAAATTGTATCCTGGCCGTTCTCATCGGTCAGCACGATTTGCAGCCATGCGAGTCTGCTTGGATATCCTGAAGGAAACTTATGTCCGCTTTTATTTTTTACCTGGACTGTAAAATAAAGCGTGTCATTATCAATCGTCACCGGAGAAACGGTAAGTTCCGCAGCATTCGAAATACTTTGCCGGTTATTGGTAATAGATTCATCCCAGGCTTGTTCAGGCGGACCTTCCGGTAAGCCCAACAAATCCCTGTTTGTTTTCATCATATCCAACATTGCTGTGTTGGCACCGAAATACTGATGTAATCCAAAGGGTTTTCTTTTCTCCAATACCTTGAAATCAGTTGCAATCACTACGCCATCTGCAATAAAGGGAAGATGGCATGTCTGGCATTCTTTGCCTTGTGCGGGATAAGAGGAATTGAGCCATTCATGGTAGGTCGCCTGTTCAACAAAAAAATTCCCGGTAGGGCTGCCGTCATCCTGTAATGTTTCGGTAATCAACGTGTGACAGCCTGCGCAAACACCACTGTTATAGATATGATCTGAAAATTTGGGTTCAAACCCGACATAGATTTGCATGGGCCCCTTGAATGGATTTGGAAATTGCCCGAACAAAACACGATTTGTATCAATTGTGAAATTGCCGGAATGCCCTTTTCCAAGATTCTGCGCCGGCTGTTGATGACAAGCGCTGCATGATACACCATCCAACCCAAGGCTGTCTTCCAGCATCAAATCATAGGAATAGGGGCGACCATCCAGGTGGGCTTGAATGGTCCCCAATGGCGCATGACACTTTAGGCAGGTGCTTTCAATGGCAGATTTGGCTGTTGGATATTGACTCACTTCATGGTTAATGGTGGCCCTCCAGAAAGGATCATAGGCAGATAAACCCATCATACTAACCTGCCAGTCATCGTAAATACTCACATCATGCCCGTCGTTGTCAACAAGGGCCAGCCCTGTTTCATCATATCCATGGCATCCGGCACAATGGGAGGAATGAGCCACTTTTTGACTATTGGGTACCGGATCCCGGGTCGGATCAAGAAAGGCATCAGGAAGTGTCAATCCAAGAAACAGGATCGAAATGGAAATAAGGAGTACAAACCCAAATTTAATCACGGCATAAATTTACTTTTTTTAAATGAGTGCATTTTGGCGGTTCAAGATATGAGGGGATTTTTGCCCTGGATCCTGATTTATTTGGTTAATCATGTCTTTATACTATTTTAGCAACACCATTCTACACGTCTAAAGCATTTTGTGTTGAAAATGAAAGGCCAACAATGAAAAAAATTCTTTATCCGACGGATTTCTCCGAATCGGCCGAAAATGCGTTCCTCTTTGCTTTACAGATTGCTGATCATCTTGGAGCCTCCATTATTACCATTCATGCCTTTGACAGGCCGGACATCAGTGATTTTAACCTGCCGGGTGTGTTGAGAGAAGTCTATGATTCGATCGACCTGGATGAGTTTGAGAATTATGAAGACGAGGTTCCCATTTTGAGGGATATTGCCACAGATCACGGGTATTATCATGTTCCGATGGTACATGTCCTCGAAGAAGGCGCTCCTGTTTCGGCGATTCTCAGGACGGCCAATAAGAACAAAGCTGACCTGATCGTGATGGGCGCTACCGGTGCCGGTATGATGGAAGCATTTTTCTTTGGTACCATTTCTGGAAAGGTTATGGAAGAAGCCCATTGTCCGGTTATTGTAGTCCCTACAGAAGCTACGTTTGATGGTATAATTGATCACATTGCTGTTGCCACTAACTTCACAGCCGATGATGCCCTTATCATTCAGTCATTAAAGAAATTCCGTGATGCCATGGGGAGCCACCTGCATGTCATCCATATCGATACTACAGACACCGGGGAAGGAAAGCAGCAAATGGCGACTTTTTTCGAGCCCTGGCAACAAGACAAAAAGATGACGGCTCATTGTATTTCCCATAAAGACATCAATGAAGGCCTTGAAAATTTTATCCGGGAAAAGGAAATTGACCTGTTGGCCATTCTTTCTCATCGCAGGAATTGGTTTGATGAGATTTTTAAGAAAAACAGAGCCAAAGAATTGTCATACCAACAAACGATTCCTTTGCTGGTCTATCAAACCGAAAATCTCAAATAAGTATCTATTGCGTGTAGGGTAAAATCGTAGAGAAGCTTCATAAACTTATTTTATGCTCTGCTCTCTGATCGCTTTGAATTCAGATCCCTGTTTCCACGCGGGCCAATCCTGATTATTAGCTAACTCATTTGCAATATTCAGGTATAATTTGGCATCCTGAACAATACCTTTCAGGTCAAACGTGGATTCATCAAATTCATCGGAAGGTTGGTGATATCTGGTCGAGCGAAATTCATCATGTTTCTCTTTGGCATATTCTTTTCCATTTGGTCGTTGATCGAAACCTCCCTTAGCATATAAGGCAGGAATACCAATCTTGGCGAAATTGAAATGATCAGATCTGAAGAAATAGCCTTTCTCGGGCTCCTGATCCGGAAGGATATATCGGTTTTGCTTAGCAGCCCAGCGGGAAGCATAGTTTTCCAATTCACTTTGTCCGAATCCAATTATACTCAGGTCATTCATTTCTCCAAAGGTTGCCATCGCGTCTATGTTGAGATTGGCCACAGTTTTGGAAGGTGGATAGATTGGATGTGCAGCATAATAAGCTGATCCCAGGAGACCTTGCTCTTCACCTGTTACCCATAGGAAGGCAATACTCCTCTTGTAAGGACCTTTTTTGGCCATAGATTCTGCAATAGCCAGCAATGCAGCAGACCCGGTCGCATTATCACAAGCCCCGTTGTAAATAGAATCACCATCAACTGCAGCGCCTATTCCCAGATGATCCCAGTGGGCAGAAAAAATAATGAATTCATCTTTTTGGTCCGTACCCGGAATGATCCCAATGACATTTTTAGAAATGTTATCACGTATATCATTCTTGATACTGCTAGTTATTTTATAGGGGAGTGGGATGGCTTTAAAACCGGGTTTACGCGCTGCCATCATCGTTTTTTGAAGATCCAGGTCAGCTTTATTAAAAATATCTTTAGCAGCATCCAGTGTAATCCATCCCTGTAAATCACATGGGGTGTAGGACAGGTCTCTGAGATTGAGTTTGGCACCACTCCCCGCACCTTGAACAACTGTCCAGGGATAACCAGCCATCGTTGTTTCGTGGATGATGAGGATGGCTGCAGCTCCTTGTCTTGCAGCTTCTTCATATTTGTATGTCCATCGGCCATAGTAGGTCATGGTGCTTCCTTTAAAGAAAGTGCTATCCTCACTGCCAAGACCTGGATCGTTGACCAGGACTAATGCCGTTTTACCCTTCATATCCAGTCCCGCATAATCGTTCCATCCATATTCAGGTGCAACGATACCATATCCACAAAAAACCATTTCCGATCCGGCAATATTTATTTCAGCAACAGGTCTTTGCGTGAAAGCAACATACTGCTCCCGAAGTTTTAATGAAATAGGATTAGGCCCTTCCAGTTCCATTGTCGGTGATGGATGTCCGTGAATTTCTGTCATTGGCACATCCTGTATAAACGTTTCGCCGTTACCTGGTTTAAGCCCCGCACGGCTTGCTTCTTTGATGAGGAAAGAAACAGTTTTTTCTTCTCCGGCGGTAAATGGTTTTCGGCCTTGAAATTCGTCTGATGAAAGTGTAGTGATATACTTTTGCAATGATTTTTCGGAAATGACTTTATCAGATGTTCCTTTATTATCATTACAGGCGATTATCAAAAGGCCGCAAAAGACAAAAAACCAGGTATATTTCATTTGATCGGATTTGAAACGAAGGTAAATAAAAGCTTTATTCATAGGCCCTTCAGAAATCGTAAAGTATAATGACTTACAAACAGACCATTGACTTCCTGTTTTCTTCATTACCCATGTTTCAAAGGGTAGGGGATGCAGCTATAAAAAAGGACCTTACCAATATCCGTTTGTTATGTGATTTTCTGGATCAACCACAAGCCAGCTTTCCATGTATACATATTGCAGGCACCAATGGGAAAGGAAGTACTTCCCATATGCTGGCTTCTATTTTTCAGGCCACCGGAAGAAAAGTTGGTTTATATACGTCCCCACATTATGTTGATTTCCGCGAAAGGATAAAAATCAACGGTGTGATGATGGAAGAAAAGGAAGTGATTCGTTTCGTTAGAACCTATCGGGAAAAATGGGCTCCAATACAGCCATCTTTTTTTGAAATCACAGTGGCTATGGCATTTGATTATTTCCGGAAAGAAAAGGTTGACATTGCCATCATTGAAACCGGGTTAGGCGGTCGACTTGATTCTACCAACATTATTTTGCCACGTCTTTCGGTGATCACCAACATTGGGTTTGATCATATGCAGATGCTTGGTTACACGCTGCCGGAAATAGCCGGCGAAAAAGCTGGAATTATTAAACACAAGGTGCCTGTTATTATCGGTGAATGGCAAAGGGAAACAACAAGTGTGTTTAGAGAGAAAGCCAGTATTGAAAGTGCACCCATTCATTTCGCTTCGAAGCACATAAAGTTGGTCAGTAAGAAAAGAAGTTTGATTGCTCATGAATATGATATTCATACCCGCAGCGGAATGTGGATTGAAAAACTGATCACGGATATGACGGGTCCTTACCAGGCTCAAAATATCAGAACCGTGCTTGAGGCAGTATGGTGTTGGAATCTATATTATCCTATAGAAACCATAGACGAAAGACAAATCAGGAAAGGGCTTTCAAGAGTGAAAGAATCCACAAGTATGATTGGACGTTGGATGGTGATTCAGAAAAATCCTTTAGTCATAACTGATGCTGCGCACAATACTCATGGTATGAAAGCTATGTTGCCTGAATTATTAAAAGTCCGGGTACGGCAAAGGCATTTTGTGCTTGGTTTTGTATCCGATAAAGACATCACCAAAATTCTTACAATGTTTCCGCAGGACGGAATTTTTTATTGGTGTTCACCAGATATTCCAAGAGGTAAAATGGCCGAAGAGACTCGTGACGTGGGTCGAAGTGTAGGTCTGAGTGGGAATAGTTTTAAATCTGTCTGGAAAGCTTATTCTCAAGCGATGGTCCAGGCAAATCCGTCAGATTTGATTTTTGTAGGAGGGAGCAGTTACGTGGTTGGCGATTTTCTTGCTGCATTGAATAAGTCACGAAATAAATAAAAAAGCCTGCTTACTTGAGGCAAACAGGCTTTACATTTTGGGTGGTAGATCGGGATCGAACCGACGACCTCCGGAACCACAATCCGGCGCTCTAACCAGCTGAGCTACAACCACCACGTTTCCTTTTCACAACATTTATTATCGCAAAACGGGCCTCAAAGATAAATTTTCTTTAGTTCGAAACCGGATTTTTTTCGATTTTGAATGTTCTACTCACAGGATTGAGTGGCGCATTTACTAATTGGCCACTGTTGTCAAGTAAACTAAGCTTGATTGTATTATCTCCTTCAGGCAATCCCTCAATGTAGTATGGTTGCCACTTATCCAGCATGTGTTTTTCTCCATTGATATCAGCTTCAACTTTATAGTTTGCCATATCCGCATTGACCAGGTAAAAGTCAAGCATCACCTTTTTCGTGTCATCTCCGGTATAAAGTCCCTTAGGCCTGCTGTAAAAGAGCATAGGTCCGCTGATATCCTCTGATTTGGTAATACTTTTATTTGTCACCATGACTTTGGATGCTTTACTGGCTGCCAGTGTCTTGATACTTTCATGATAGGATCTTGATAAAAAGCACAATAAGTAATGCTCACCATCCGGAATATCCTGGGTAAAGGAAGATTGATACTTGGCTATATAGGGTTCACTGTCAATAATCAGGTGAAGATGCTGGCCTTCCTTACTGTTAGCACAGCTTTTTTCGGGTGCATCAGATGTTTGTTCGCCGAGGGTGTAGCCTGTACCGCCAATAACGGTTGAGAAAGTACCTCCCGTATACGTCATAGCTTTGAGGCTGGCGTCAGGGAAATCTTTTGACGGACTAAACGGTGTCAACGTATATTTGACAGCAGTTGAATCAGGAGCTGGAGTCATAGATTCAGGGTTTGATGCCTGATTTTTGCAGCTTCCGAGGAGAACCACGAAGCCTAAAGAGATGAATATGCTTTTCATTTTACAAAGTTTTATTTGGATAATAGGGAATAAATGTAGGAATGTATTCAATTTTACCATCAATCTAAATTACGTTTGGGATGCTTCAGCGTTAAAACCCATTCGTAAAACGATCAACCACTAATCAACAAATGGATTCTGTCGAGCAATTGTTTAAACTACATTATGCTTTTGTTTGTAATGTCATCAACAGGTATGTTCATGACAAGGCAAAGACCGAAGACATTGCCCAGGAGATCTTTGCTGAGCTTTGGGTTAAACGTGATAAACTCATCATTCATACCTCTGTTACAGCCTATTTGCGTCGGATGGCTGTCACCCGGACCTTGAATTATCTACGGGATACTAAAAAGCACACCTGGCAAGAACTGGAGACCTCGCTTGACCTGGAATCCAACCAGCCCTCTCTTCAACCAACCATCATCCAGGAAATGGAAGAAGCGGAATTGAAAGAACGCCTGGAAAATGCAATTCAGGCCCTCCCGGAAAAGTGCAGGATAGTCTTTATGCTCAACAGAATGGATGAAATGTCCTATGCTGAAGTAGCGGAACATTTGAATATATCTGTCAAAACTGTTGAAAATCAGATAGGAAAGGCTCTAAAACTTCTCCGTCAGGCTGTCAGTCAGCATAGGGGATGAGTATTAAAATGGTGTCTAAAGTTGAAGAATATGGAAGAAATGTTTGAAGCTAGGATAGGTAGGTATCTCTCAGGGGAGATGACCGGTATTGAAAAAAAAGCATTTGAGCAGGAACTGATAGCCGATCAGTCCCTGAACGACCAATTTTTAGTTTTGCAAAAGCTTTGGCAAAATGCGAATAGTCAAATAGCATCTGATTGGGATGTGCATGCAGCTTTTCAAAGGTTTACGAACTTAAAAGAACCTGTTCAACCTGAACGTAAAGGGGTTTTCCAGTCATACAGGATTTATTGGGCTGCCGCTGCAGTCATTCTTGTTTTATTTGGGGTATATACGGTTTTCAATAAAACAGGTTCGCCTGTGACCTATGCCTATAGTGAAGGTGCCATAGAACCAATTGTGCTCAAGGATGGCTCAAAGATTTTTCTCAATAAAGGATCAGATGTCACGATATATCCATTTACCAAGAAGAAACGGCATGTAAAATTGGAGGGAGAAGCTTTTTTCGAAATCAGTCCTGATGCCAAACGACCTTTTACTATCGTTTCCGGCTCCGCCTTGACAGAAGTTGTAGGGACTTCCTTCAATTTAGTAGAGGCTGATGGGCAGACAAGCATTTTTGTTAAGAGTGGGAAAGTCATATTCTCCTCAGTGAAGGATACCAAGGTTGCTGTTGCCCTGACAGAAGGAGAAGCAGCCACTTTTGAAAATGAAAAGATGCAATTGATTGCTAATCCTTCTCCGAATATCAACTCCTGGCTTACACAACAACTCAGGTTTGGGAAAAAGATGCCATTAACGGATGTAATAACCGACGTTTCCCACTACTTTGATAAAGAGATCATCATCGAAAATGAGGCTATCAAATCATGCAAGATTTCCATATCCCTTCCATTCAAAAACCCTGAAATAAGCTCTGTATTAAAGGCTGTGGCTGGGACTGTCAATGCCATTTTAATACAGGAAGGTGATAAGTATATCATCAGAGGCGGAGACAAGTGCCTTGACTGACTTCACCGGGCGATGGATCCCTTTTCAGGTGATCCTGCAATCAGTACATAATTTTTCGACTGCTCGTTTACCTTTGCACCCTTAAGGTAGAATATGAGTGTTATCAAAACGGATATATTGATCATTGGCGCCGGACCAGTTGGGCTCTTCACGGTGTTTGAAGCAGGGCTGTTGAAAATGAGATGCCACCTGATCGATGTGCTCCCTCAGGTTGGAGGGCAATTGACGGAAATTTATCCCAAGAAACCTATCTACGATATTCCAGGCTGCCCAATGATACTGGCCAGTGACCTGGTGGATAATCTCAAAAAGCAAATTGAGCCTTTCAAGCCAACATTCACCTTAGGTGAGGTGGCTGAGCGTATTGAGCGAGTTGAGGATGGATCGTTCCGGGTTACAGGGCATGAAGGGACAATAATAGAATCAAAAGTCATTGCTATTGCCGGGGGATTGGGTTGTTTTGAACCAAGAAAACCTCCCATTCAGGATATAGAAAAATATGAAGGAAAGGGAGTTGACTATTTTGTCAAAGACCCCATTCATTACAAGGGAAAGAAAGTGGTGATTGCAGGTGGCGGTGATTCTGCTCTCGACTGGACCATTGAACTGGCGGCTCTTGGAGCTGTCGTTACGATGATTCACCGCAGGGCTAGTTTCAGGGGCGCCCCTGATTCGGTCGATAAAGTAATGAAACTTGTCAGTGATGGCAAGGTGAGTTTGATAACGGATGCGACCGTCGTTGATATTGATGGCATTGACCGCTTGGAATCGGTAAATGTTGAAGTACCGGATGGAAAAATCAGGATTGAGACAGATTATTTTCTGCCCCTCTTTGGATTGACACCCAAGTTGGGTCCTATAGCCGACTGGGGTCTGGGATTAGATAAGAATGCCATCCAGGTTGATCCACACGATTGCAGTACCAATGTCAAAGGGATTTATGCCATAGGGGACATCAATACGTACCCAGGGAAACTCAAACTTATCCTATGCGGATTTCATGAAGCGACTATGATGTGTCAGTCAGCCTTCAATTATGTGTATCCTGACCAGAAATTATCCTTCAAATACACTACTGTTACCGGAATCGTTGGGTTAAGTGAAGAGTGAAGAGCGAAAAGTGAGTAGTGAGTAGTGAGTAGT
>JAGOIB010000168.1 GCA_017995875.1 Saprospiraceae bacterium | reverse complement strand
CGGCGTTGCAACACGATTGTATTCTGAGCCTGTTCTTTGATGACAGGATTGATATCAAAAGCAACGGATGTCGTGTGGTCATCAACAGGGAAATAATCGAAAGAAAGGGATGCTAATGAAGTAGCTACTGGCTGAACAAGCCTTACCGGTGGAGGAGGTGCCGCTTCAACGATAGCCTCCATGATAGAAGGCATCAATTCTTTGGTGACTTTCCTTATTTCTATTCGCTGTCCGATCGAAAGTCGACTGTCTTTGAGATTGTTCCAGGACATCAGTTGACTCACTGTACAGTTATTACGCGCAGCAAGTGTGTATAAGTTATCACCTGAACGTACGATGTGTTCTTTTGAAATCGTGGTGATTTTATATGTCATACCACCGATAGTCACTGTTGTCGCTATGCCACCTTCTTCTTCAAGCATGACGGGTGGTTCCATCGAACGGCCGGAATTGAATAATTCAGCGGAGGCAAAAGGCAATACTAATGTGTGTCCTGCTGTGCAGGCTGGAATATAATTGCGAACGAAGGATGGATTGAGTCGTTTTACTTGTTCAATGGTGAGGCCGGATCGCTTGGCAACTTCACCAATAGACATGCCTTCATAGACATTGACCAATGTCAGTTCTCCCATGGCTAATTCCGGATACACAGGAATGATATTGTGTGCATCATGATAATTCATCAGGTAACTCGCTGCAATGAAACCCGGAACATAGCTTTGTGTTTCTACAGGAAGGTAACGAGCCATTTTCCAGTAATCATTTGTACCTGCTTTTTTTGCAGCCCACTTAACACGACCTGGTCCTGCATTGTAAGCAGCCATCACAAGCTCCCAGTTGCCAAACATGGCATAAAGGGTTTTCAGATAATGAACAGCAGCTTTGGTTGATTTTTCAGGATCCATACGCTCATCAACGTATGAGCTTATCTTCAATCCGCATTCACGGGCTGTTGGTTTCATAAACTGCCACAAGCCTCCTGCCCCGGATCTGGAGATAGCTTCAGGGTTAAGAGCGGATTCAACAATAGACAGATATTTTAGATCAGTAGGCAGTCCTTCTTCTGCTAATGCTTTTTCAAACATCGGAAAATAGACTGCGGCCCATCCAATCATCCCGGCTGTTTGTTCAGGCCTGGAATAGATATAGGTATTGAGATACGATCTTACAGCTGGATTGTAAATTGGATTGACGATGGTCACCGCGGAAGGAATTCTTTCGCGGATCATTTCTTCTTGTTCGTCAAGGCGGGAATCTATACACACCTCCATGAACGGGTAGGTCCATGAGGCCAGGCACAGGATGCCGATGGCAGATATAAAGAGGTGGGTTAGAAATCGTTTGTTCATAGGTAATGTCAAAAAAAATCTCATCAATCTTCCCCGCAGCTAAAGATCGCAAAGGTCATCAATAATTCAAAGGAATAGGGTAAGAACCCTTGTTGTTAACTAATTATCACAAAACATAACGTATAAATCCCTATCAAATAGCACGATTACACATTATAAATTAATAACAAGTGTTTTTCCCAATGTCCCTGAGGTAATGGTTTACCCTAAGTCTTTCCTAAACGGTAAAACAGAAGGGTGAAGTATATCCTTGCTGCCCAGGGAATAGTTGTTGGCCACATCCTTCAGGGTTTCGTCAATTTTTCGATACGAAAACCCTTCCAACTTCAGGCTTTTGGAAGCATCATACGTAAAACTGCCATAAACATGATTGAGCAACTCGCCACCGATGGTTCCAGCCTTTATGAGGTTTCGGGTGCGCAAAATCATCTTAGCTAACCACTTTGGTGCTTCGCGAAATTTTCTTTTCAACCCAAGATGCCCTGCGACCAATTCGTAAAGGTCGTGATAGGTAAGATTTGCACTATTTAAAATCCATCTTTCGCCTATAACAGAATGCTCAAGTAGCAAGCCGGTGAACATCGCAATATCACGAACATCTACATAGCCTGTCTGGCCCCCGGGATACCAGGGAGATTTCTTGGCAATTTGATCCATGATTTGCAGACTGGATTTTTGCCAATTGCCTGTGCCCAAAATCACAGACGGTACTACTACGGAAACATTTAATCCTTCGGCTGCACCACGCCAGGCTTCTATTTCGCCGAGATACTTTGATAATCCATACGAGGTGCTGAATTCATTTTGAAGCCAGGGACTGGATTCGTTTAATGTAACGTGATCCTTTTCTTTTCCGAGTGCGCCGATGGAACTTATATACACAAAGTGCTCAACACTATGCGCCATGCATGCATTGACGATATGTTCTGTGCCGGTTTGATTGATATCGATCAACCTGTATTTGTCTTTGGGCTGATATGATACATAGCCTGCTGCATGTATGACCCAGTCATGACCGGCAACAATTTCAAGCGCAGCTGCTTTATCCGGAAGAATTAATTTTTCCCACCGGACATCCTCCAGGATATCCTTTGGAACCGCATCAATGCTATGCTGATACGTTGAGGTAATATGTGCATATCCCTTTTGTTTGAACCATCTTACCAGGTATGCGCCTAATAAGCCAGAACCGCCCGTGATCAGTATTCGTTGGTTCATCGAAAAGCTTTAAATAATGCACCACCGATCGTATCTGCTTCAGCACCTGTAACATCACTGATGCCATAGGATATCCCTTCTATCGTTAGATAGCCGAGGTATGCCATCAACAGACATTCTTTAAAATCAATGATTTCTTTGGAAGGAAGTTCTAATGAGATTTTGTAGGCATTCGAGAGTGTCTTAATCCGTCGCATTAAATGAAGGTTGTGGGCACCTCCGCCGGTGACTAATACCTTCGCATTCCTGTTGCGTAAAGGAGATAAATACACGACTACAAGACGTGCAATGGCTTCTGATGCATTTGCTAGTAAATCAACAGGATTCTCTTTTGACGACTTGAGGTATTTGATCCATGTGGATTGGACTGTTGCATTTGAAAGACCAAATGGTTGGCCGAGCATGGATGGATACATCTCAAGCAACGCATCAACAATTGATTCTTTGATGGTTCCTTTGGATGCCATAATACCGTCGATATCAAATGGCATGCCCATCATTTGTGCAAGCATGTTCAGAGCCTGGTTACATGGTCCGATATCACATGCATTCCATTCACCGTCCTCTGTTAAAACATTAATATTAGTTATGCCTCCGAGGTTGAGATAGCCTTTATAACCTGGAAACAGATTTAAATCTGCCACCGGTGCAAACGGTGCACCCTGTCCACCTGCAGCGACATCTGCATTTCGAAAAGAAGTGATTGTATCTATGCCGGTTTCGTATGCAATATGTGCGCCACTACCGATCTGTGTTGTAAATCCTTTGGCGGGCTCATGAAAGACAGTGTGTCCATGAGAAGCAATATAGTCGACATCGAGATCAAATTGATCGACCCACCTGGAGATCTCCAGGCCAATATATTTTCCAAATTCAGCATCCAGGTCCATCAGGTCAAATCCACTGAGCGAGGTTGCTTTTATTAATAAGTCTAATAGGTCCTGAGGGAAAGGAATGGTCTGTGCTTTAAGAATATTCCAGTCCATGATTCCACGCTTCTCCTCAAACCGGCATAAGGCCATATCAAGTCCATCAAGCGAACTGCCGGACATAATCCCGATGATCGTTGTCGGCATCATCCGTTATTTAAGGGTCATTGAATAGGCTGCAACTGCCTTGATTTCCTCGGGAGAAAGAATGCCTTCAAATGGGGTCATCGTGTTTTTGCCTTTTGTGATCTGCACGATTCGTTCTGGTTCTGTGAGTTTGGAAATGGTAATATCCTTTGAACCATTCAGTCCGAGTTTGCCATTAGTCCCATGACAAAGGGCACAGTATTTTTTAAAGATGGCTTCTCCATTTACACTCGAATTGCTTTTGGAAGTTTCTTTGCCTGAACAAGCTATGATGATGGCCAGTAATAGCAATGAGATAATTATTTTATGCATGAATGGATGGCTGTGGTGAATTTCTTTCTTCGGCAAAATTAGGCAAAATCAGTTAGAAGTTAGTAGTTAGAAGTTAGCAGTTAGAAACTAGTAGTTAGTAGTTAGGAGTTATGTCTTAACTTGACATCCCTTCTTACTTGGCTACTGGTTAGTTGTACTGAATGAAGTCGAAGTATTGGCTATTCCTTATTGA
>JAGOIB010000167.1 GCA_017995875.1 Saprospiraceae bacterium | reverse complement strand
CCCAAATACCTGGAGCGATAAACTACCCTCAAGTCCGATATGAACGTTTCCTGATGCCGGATTCGGCCACATGGTCAAATCTCCAATAGTTATCGGATCAACAGGCTCGTATGCAGTCGTCCCATTATAGAAGTAGTACTTTTTGTCCTGTAACACCCAATCATCTACCTGACTATCATAAGACCAATTG
This sequence comes from Saprospiraceae bacterium, assembly GCA_017995875.1. The sequence goes on along the minus strand of JAGOIB010000167.1, from coordinate 4,005 downwards.
CCTTCAGAAGCAAGGTTTTCATCCTGGAAATAATCAAATGTCTTGAGCATACGAACCCAGGCACCATTTTCGGTTGCCGACGTTTCTTCACGCCGAATAATACGCTCTGACGAGTCATACACATACCCAAAGACCTGGTCGAGTTCCCAATCATTAGTTTGCAAATTGATGATAAAGGACTTTACAAGCTCTTCCTTACGGAATGACGTATAGGTATACTCTTTTTTACTTTCAGCAATCCACCCATTAAAACCATCGGATGTTTCTATCGTTGACGATTGCAACAGATGGTCTACATACCAGAAACTCTCTCTGCTGGCAGGATATTCCTCTTCCTGATCGATATTGAAGGATTCAATGCCGGTGAGGTCACCATCGTTATTATAAAAATAGCGATCCAGAAAAACAATCGGAAATTCAAAGAGCGTTGTGGAACTAAGACTTTCCCGAAGACGACCTGTTCCATCAAATGTATTCCAGACTGAAAATAACCGATACCATGCTTTCAGTTCAACAGACCATCCGCTGACAAAAAAAGAATCGGCTTCGATCAGACTGTTTTCATGCGGATAAAACTCAATCCTGGAATCCGGAATGAAATCTCCAATGGCATCATCATACACCTGCGAAAATGCATCTACCATTCTATCCAGTTCATCAAAGATCATGACGGTACGGCTCAATGGCGTCCAATGATCAAAATCATAGAAGTACTCTGTGTTGACTTGCATACCGTCTTGTGGATAGGTATACACGTTGCGCATCAACGGCAACGAATCCTGATGGGTGCCATCATACCCATAGTAGGTGATCGTTGAATCCAGGCGTAGTTCGTTTGACCGGGTATCAAAGTTTGGCACCAAATCAAATGATGCCTTTGGTCCGGGCACCTCATATCCGGCAGCCTGGAACATTTGTTTGACGGAGTATCCCCAGTTGACCGCATAGGGCTGTATACTGGCGGGTAATTGTTTCTGGCCAAAAACCTGGCTTACCGCAGCGGCCAAGATCATCATTAGAAGTAGAATAGATTTCATTTTTTTAGTTTTTAAAAGTTGTGTAATGGTTGTTTTTTGATTGATGGCTCAAAAGTATCCGGAGACCCGGTGCGCTCCAATTTAAAGGTGACTGAATGCCCGTTTTGGGAGGATGAATGACGAAAAAGAGTTAGTAGTTAGAAGTTAGCAGTGAGAAGTTAGGCCAAAGGGTGATAGCTAAAATCTGTCTTCTGGTAATTATTTCCTCTCAACCTTGCTATTGGGTATTGGCTATTGGTCATAGGTTGTTGAAAAAAAGCAAAATCTGTCTCTGGACAGTCACTATGCTCTTTGCAAACTGCTAACTGCTAACTGCTAACTTCTAGTTTAACAGTTATTCTTCCCTCCCCTCGGGGTATTTTTCCAGCGCTCTACGCCGCACCTTTGCATCATTCATTAGTATAAAACTTTTAAAACATGAGAATTTTATCTTTTTCCCTGAAAATCATGCTCTTACTTCTGTTGCCGGTCGCGATGATGACCAGCTGCAAAGACGAACAGGCAACACCCGATACAGCGATTATCCATGGAACGATTACCATCGATAGTTCAGAACTTTGGGCTACCTGGAAAGACAGTGGTGTAGTGGAAGTCACCATCTTCCCTGAGTTTGTTGACGCTGCTCCACCAACTGGTGCCGGTTGGGGACCGATTTCTCCGAATATTCTGTATCCGGGTTTCCCTGGAGGTACGTTCGCTTTAGGCGCACCTTACAATTCACAGAATCCGGTGGTGCTGACCTACGTTCCTGGACAGACCCAGTACCATTATGAAATTGAAGTTGATCCCGGTACCTATTCTGCGCTTGCTGTTGGGTTCAGGCACAACCTGATCACGGATGCCAGCAAAAAAACCGCAACACTTGGTGCGCATTGGAGCACTCCTGATACTACCAGCAGTGGTATTGTATTAATTGTACCCGTAGGCGGTGGTCAGTTCATGACAGTCATCGATGATCCTGCACCTTCTACGATCACAGTGAAGAAAGGGGACAATGTTGAGATCAATTTCAGAGCTGATTTTGCCTTTGTACTGAAATGGCAATTCCGCTAAGAATCAAATTCCTTTTTATTACAGGCCTTCTCCTGTTCAACATCAATGTATCCGGTCAATGGACTATGACCGGCAACATCATCGACGCGGAATCAGGAGAAGGCTTGTCTTATGTCAATATCACGTTCAGGGACGGTGAGAAATTTAATACCACCAGCGACCTGCAAGGCTTCTTCCGGATTTCAGGATTGACCGAGCCTTTTTACCATGTCACGTTTTCCATGATTGGTTTTCAAACCATTCAACTTGATAGTATCACCCAGGTCTCCAATCCGATGAACATCGGGATGCATCCTGAATCTTATCTCACCAAAGAAGTAGTAGTCTCCGCCTCCCGCAAATCACAAAGTATCAACCTGGCTCCTGCAAGTGTAGGCCTTGTCACACGTGCACAACTCCTTCAGGCAGGAACGAATTCATTTGATGATGCTTTCAACAACATAAACGGTGTCACTGTAACACGATCAAGCAATGCCAATGTCCAGGCCTTATCCATTCGTGGTGCTTCGGAAGTGGCAGGTGGTGGGATCGGTAATCGCGTTCTCCTCTTATTAGATGGTCGCCCGGCGATCACACCTGAATCAGGTGGTGCACTCTGGAATCTTGTTCCGCTTGGCGCTATCGAACGCGTCGAAGTCATCAAAGGCGCATACTCATCGCTATTCGGTTCGAGCGCCATGGGTGGGATTGTCAACGTCATCACGAGAACACCGGATACGATGTCGCATTCGGATCTCAATCTGACGTATGGCTTCTATGGAAATGCTCCGGCCTATACCGGTTACAAACGATACAATGATTTTTATGGTGCGGAATTTATCACCAGCCGCAAACTTGGTAAGTGGTCCTATCTCTTCAACTTCGCCGGCAAATCAAATGATGGTCATCGTGAAAAATCTTCTTTCAACCTGTACAACGGTTATGGCAAATTTAAATTTGATTTTTCCGGAAATCGCAGTCTTACCGTATCTGCGATGTACAATGACATCTTCAATGATACCCCTGCTACATGGCTGAGCACTACGCAAGCATATTCTGTTGCTGAATACCGTAAAGATGACACACAGCATCGTCGCGAATGGAACGGGGATGTGTATTACCAGGCCTTTGCACGAGCGAATATTAAATATTCTACACGCTTCTATTATTATGGTGCCACATCGGATTTTGTTTTCAATGGCGATCCTGACAATGACAGCACCAATGTCAATACCGGCAAGCAATACATTGATACTGAAAAAGTAAATGTGCACCGGCTTGGCAATACGACTCAGCTTGACATCAGCCTTGGCGAACAACATTATCTCATTGGTGGCGTGGAAGTACAGGGTGACTTTGTTGATGGACAGCCTGATACCGTTCTCTATGGTATCCACAAAGCTTCCAACCTGGCGGCGTATATACAGGATCAATACACCCTTAATGAAAAATGGATACTCACTGCGGGTGTACGTTATGACTATTACAATATCAAGGGCACCTTTATGGAAGGCAGTGTCAACCCTAAAATTGCCGCTGTATACCAGCTCAATGAAAAAGTAGCCATCCGTGGTTTGCTCGCAAGAGCATTTCGCAATCCGTCGATTGCAGAGCGATACACCAAGTTTGAACAAGGAGGTGGATTACGCTTTACTACCAGTCCACTGCTGCGCGCAGAAAAATTAACAATGAGTGCCGAGCTTGGCACGAAGATCAATCTCAATCCAGTCAGGTTTGACATTGCTGTCTATTACAACAACTACAAAGACCTGATCTCGTATGAGCAGCAGCAGACACCGGATGGCTCTCTGCTCTTTGAAGTCGTCAATCTCAACAAGGCCATCATGAAAGGCTTTGAAGTCAGTGCCGAATATGCACCCTTCAAACAGCTCGCGCTGCAAGCAGGATACACCTACCTGGATGCGAAGGATGTCTC
>JAGOIB010000166.1 GCA_017995875.1 Saprospiraceae bacterium | reverse complement strand
AACCATATAAACCCATCAACCAATAAACAATATTTAAAACAGACCATCATGTCAACACATAAACCATTACGCGGCGGAGAATTTATCATCCGGGAATCGAGTGCCGATGATATTTTTATTCCGGAAGAATGCAATGAGGACCAGAAAATGGTGCGCCAGATGTGCAAGGACTTTGTTGCCGAAATGGGCGACAAAGCGCATGTGCTGGAAGAACAGGTAGGGCTCATGGAAATGGCGGGTGAACTTGGCTTGTGCGCAGCGCATATTCCTGAGATGTATGGCGGTAATCCCCTTGACAGCAATGCGAATACGCTGATTGCTGATGAACTCGGTAAAGCAGGAGGATCTTTTGATACCACCTTTGCAGCACACATCGGCATCGGTATGCTGCCCGTTCTCTATTTTGGTACTGACGAGCTCAAGAAAAAATACCTTCCCGGAATGTCTTCCGGCAAACTGAAAGCAGCTTATTGTCTTACGGAGCCCGGATCAGGATCGGATGCCATGGCCGCTAAGACACGTGCTGATCTTTCTCCAGATGGAAAAAACTACCTCATCAACGGGCAGAAGATGTGGATTACCAATGCAGGCTTTGCGGATGTATTTACTGTCTTTGCCAAAATCGGTGGTGAGAAATTCACAGGGTTTATTGTGGATGCAAAGTCTCCCGGAATTACGCTGGGTGCAGAAGAGAAAAAACTTGGAATCAAAGGATCATCTACGCGCCAGGTATTTTTTGAAAATGTAGCTGTTCCGGTTGAAAATATACTAAGCACCATCGGCAATGGCCATCAGATCGCCTTTAATACACTTAATATCGGGCGCTTTAAACTGGGCACGATGGCGATGGGTGGATCCAAGAACGCGATTGATATCGCCGTCAAATATGCCAACGAGCGTCATCAATTCGGACAACCCATCTCCAATTTTGGCGCGATCAAGCATAAGATAGGTGAAATGTCTACACTTATTTTTGCGCTTGAATCTGCTATCTACAGACTGTCGGATATGATGGGTAAGCACAAGAATGAACTCACGTCAGCAGGAAGCTCCTTTGAGCAGGCCATGCTCGATGCCGCCAAAGAATTTGCTTCCGAATGCGCCATCGTTAAAATAGCAGGCTCTGAATACCTGGATTATGTTGTAGATGAAATGCTACAAATCCATGGAGGCAATGGATTTTCAGAAGAATATCCTGCTGCCCGCGCTTATCGAGATCAACGCATCAACCGTATCTATGAAGGAACGAATGAGATCAATCGATTACTACTTGTCGATCGCATTATCAAGAAGGCATTGAAAGGTGAATTGGACCTGGTAGGACCTGCATGGGCTGTACAAAAAGAACTGATGGCAATGTCTGCAAAGACAACAGATGAAGGCCCGTGGGCTGCTGAAAATCAGGCTATTCAGAACTTCAAGAAAAACATGTTACTCGTCGCAGGCGCTGCGGTGAAATATCAAATGGATGGCAAACATGATCTGAATAATGAACAGGAAATCGTGATGCATATCGCTGATATCGGCATTGATTGTTTCATTGCAGAATCACTTTTACTAAGGGCACAAAAGCTTTCATCAGGGTCATTTTCGTATCCTGCAGAGGTCGTAAAATCCATCACGCAACTATTTCTCAGTGAGGCCCAGGCCAGAATTCAGAAGCAGGCAACAGACGCCCTCATGGCATTTGCGACCGGGGATGAGCTCATCATTATGCTCAAGGGGGTAAAAAGATTTAGCAGTTATCCTGCCGTCAATACCGTCAAAGCGAGACGAATAATTGCGGATCATCTGATCGCTGCCAATGGATATTCACTTGAATTTTAAATCAAAATAGCATCATGGGATCTATACAATCCATCCTCATTCGTCCTGAAAGAAAAGGTGTCACGCTTCGAAAGGAAGTTGCCGTGATACATGCAAGTGGTATCGTTGGAGAACACGAATTGAAGCCTGACAGCATACGTCATGTCACCATTATTTCAGCAGATGCATTGGCTGAAGTGGCGGCCACTGTTGGGTTTCAAGGAGATGCCCATGCGGCAAGCAGGAGGAATATTTGTGTCGATACATTACCTGATGAAGACCTTGTCGGTAGAAAAATTTCATTAGGAAATGATGTCATGCTGGAGGTTGTATGTTATTGTACGCCATGCAAACGTATGGATGAAAATTTTGGCGAGGGTGCAGTGGATGCATTTGAAAAAAAAGCAGGATGGGGAGCAAGGGTGATTCAGCCAGGCAAAATTTCCATCGGAGATGAATTCCGGCTGCTCTAAAAAAAAATCACAGAAGTAGTGCATATAATAAAACAGTAGTATATCTTTGATAGCGGAACATTTGATATCACTAACTATCAATATCCAAATTCGTATCAAGAAGATCAGCGCCAAAAGGCGCTGATTTTTTTTTGCCCCGTTTCGACTACTGTGACTATTACTCTCATCTACCTACTATGGGATTGATAAATTCCAAAATGGTTTGTGTTGATTCAGCAACCTACATTGCCCCGTAGGGGCTAAAGGTTGGTAGCAATGAATTTAAGAAAAACAAATCATGCCCTGTAGGGGCATAACCGGATATACCGAAGACTGTGTCATATTATTCGATGGATTTACGCAATGAAACAGATATCGGGGATGTCTTCTTGTGCCCCTACAGGGCACGAATGATATTTCTTTTCAATGCTACCAACCTTTAGCCCCTACGGGGCATATGAGTTTAATCTGGTTTATATTAATCCGAAAATTACCATTGCCTATATAAGGCATATATGATCTCAACCAGCTTCCTGGTGAATCGAAAATCAACATTGCCCCGTAGGGGCTACAGGTTGGTAGCAATGGATATAAGAAAAACATATCATGCCCTGTAGGGGCATAACCGGATATTCCCAAGGGCATTGATAATCTCTTGTTTATTTGATTCCCAATAATTAATTTAGGGAATCGTTCCATCAAACCAATGCGTATGAAAACGCTGAAACTCCTTTTCCTCTTTTGCATGGTTGCCTTCCCTGGACTGACGCATGCGCAATACATTCTGACCCTCCATTGCGACCAGATGGATTCTTACATCTGGAAAACATTTAAAGTCCGGGTCACTGAGATAGGCACCGGAGATGAAGTAGGTCGCAAAACCATTTCGGCTGTGTCGGCTTCTACTTTTTCCATTGAGCTCTACGTCCTGCTCCAGGACAAAAGTTATCAGGTCGATTTCTATGCGGATGAAAACGGGAATGGCAGTTATGATGCGCCCCCGGCAGATCATGCCTGGAGAAGAACGATCAATAACGCTTCGGGACCTGTCACTATCAATTTCACGAATGATGTGAATTATACTGATATCGCTTTTCCGGATGATCTGCCATTTGGAACCTACAATGCCATTTGGGGAGGCCATTGGAAGAATCTCACGTTTGGCTCTACTGATACGATCGAAGCGGCTTTCAATTTACGGTGTGACAGTGTATTGGCTTCCTTTTCTACCAAAGGAGTTTTTGGAAATCCTGCTCCCGTAATGTTTGATTTTGCAGATACGGTAAGCGCTGATCTCGATCTGGTACATGATACCATACACTTCGCTCCCGGTGCGCCATGGACCGGTGAGGTCTATATCATCAATGGTGAGATTCATGGTAGTCTGACATCTGCAGGTTTCGAATTGGCTTTTACCGGCACCCTGGGATTACAACAATTGATGTGTCTGTATACCGTCTCCACTGGTGGAACTGTATTTGCAAATGGCTACTTCTATTTGCGGGAATTAGAAGTCATATACCTTTTCACACCATTAACCCTTGAGCTTACAGGAATGCCTGCCTCCTGCTATGGTGGAAGTGATGGATCTGTTTGGTCTAAAGTCGGAGGTGGAACAGGTAATTATGAATACGCCTGGTTGGAAACAGGCTCGACAACTCCCCATATCGATGGTGTATGGGCAGACACTTTCCACTTAACTGTATATGATGAATTCGGCTGTTCGATTGAAGCCAGTTATATATTAGATGATCATTATCCACTTTCAATAGATGCAGTGTATGTTATTGATGAAAGTTGTCCAGGGGCTTGCGATGCAATAATAGAAGTGGTGGCGAACGGAGGAGTGAATCCATATTCTTATATGGTTGATGGTGATGGATGCCCCGGAATTCACATGGTTTATGTTACTGATGCCGTTGGTTGTACGGATTCAACCTTAGTATTAATTGGTTCGTCACCAATTTTA